>JBGVOL010000103.1:0-9101 GCA_045126475.1 Lachnospiraceae bacterium
ACAGCTTCTGTACTCCTCTATAAGTCTTAAGACATCCTTATCGTAAGTAATGCCCAAATCTTCACGTTTCTTGTTCTTGTCAATTGCGTCGGCTCCGATGACAATCACAACCTCTGCCTGGTCTGACAACTGGAGAAGCATTCTTAACTTACTGTCAGGCTTGAATCCCGGTAATACTCTCGATGCATGGAAATCGTCAAATAACTTTCCTCCGAATTCAAGATACAGCTTATCGCCAAACTTTCCAATTCTCTCTTTGATGTATTCTGACTGCATCTTAAGATATTTATCATTATCAAAACCTGTCTTCATAACTTTCACCACTTCTTACGCAAAAATGCTTTCCTTTCTTCTATGCTGTGTATATATTTATTTACATCATCCTCTGACGGACTATCTCATAGGCAAGAACGCCCGCTGCAACAGATGCATTGAGGGAATCAATATTTCCCTTCATAGGTATTGATGCTATGAAATCACATTTCTCTTTAACAAGACGGCTTACGCCTTCTCCTTCATTTCCTATAACAAGTCCTATGGGGCCTTTAAGGTCTAAGTTGTACATGGTCTCTCCGCCCATATCGGCACACACAAACCAGAGTCCTTCTTTCTTTAACTCCTCTATGGTTGCTGAAATATTTGTAACCTTTGCCACAGGGGTATAATTAAGTGCTCCTGCCGATGTTCTTGCAACAGTAGCCGTAAGTCCCACCGCATGACGCTTCGGAATGATAACCCCGTGTGCTCCCGCAAGATTTGCCGTTCTTATAATAGCACCAAGATTGTGAGGGTCCTCAATGTTATCAAGAATAAATATAAAAGGTGCCTCACCCTTTTCCTTTGCCGCATCAAGTATGTCGCTTACCTCGGCATAATCGTACGCAGCCGCATAGGCTATTACTCCCTGATGCTTTCCTGTCTTTGACATGGCATCAAGACGCTCCTTCGACACATAGTTAATGATGGTGTCTCCCTTTCTTGCCTCTCTTGTAATAGTATTTACGGGGCCGTCGTGGCAGCCGTCAAGCACAAACAGCTTGTCTATGGTTTTTCCGAAACGAAATGCCTCTATAACGGCATTTCTTCCCTCAATTGTAAATTCTTCGTATCTCATTAATTCTCCTCATCCGGTATGGTAAGTCCCACACCTATAAGCTCCATCATCCGCTCACTCTGTCCTGACAGATAAAGATAGCCAACAAGCGCCTCAAATCCCGTTGCCATTCTATAGTCAGCCATACTTGCATGCTTTGCCTTTGTGTATGACTGGGCATTTCTGCCACGCTTAAATATTTTTAATTCTTCTTCACTCAAAATATCATGGTCTATATAATACTGTGCCATCTTTGCCTGAGTTCCTGCCTTCACAAGCTCACTGCTTTTCTTGTGAAGCTTATTTACCGGAGCATTGCCGCTGCTTACTACCATGGAACGTATGACAAGCTCATATACTCCGTCCCCGATATAGGCAAGGGTAAGGGGTGAGTAAGAACACATATCCTGATTTTCTATCGTCAGTCCTGACTTAATAAGACTTTCTGATATAAAATTGTAAATTTCTATACCATTTCCCATTTAACACCCTCGCGTGTATCCTTGATTGCAATGCCGCGGCTTAAAAGCTCATCTCTTATTTCATCGGCTCTTGCAAAATTCTTCTCCTTCTTTGCTGCCTTTCTCTCCTCAATCATGGAAAGCACATACTTCTCAAGTTCAGGATCGATATCGGAAGAAGCATCTGCATTTTCTCCCGCAGCCTTAAGTAAATCAAGAGAAAGTACATAGTCGTAGCTCTCTATAAGCTTTCTCTTTGTCTTGTCGTTTATATCTGATTTGAGCATGTCATATACAATGGTGATACCCATTGATGTGTTCATATCATTTACCACTGCATCCTCAAACTTATCTCTCCAAAGCTTAAATGCTGCCTCATCGACTTCACCCTCATCCTTAAGGGTTGAAATTCTCTTTACAAGCTTACTGTAAGCAGCCGCTACATTATCCATTACCTCATACGAAAATTCAAGAGGCTTGCGATAATGAGACTGGAGGCAGAACATTCTGTATACAAGCGGATTGTAGCCCTTCTCCTCAAGAAGTGATACTGTAAGGAACTCACCCTTTGACTTGCTCATCTTGCCTGATTTGTCATTTAAGTGATGTACATGGAACCAGTAATTGCACCACTTATGTCCCAGATAAGCCTCACTCTGTGCTATCTCGTTTGTGTGATGAGGGAATATATTATCTACGCCACCACAGTGGATATCCATATACTCTCCAAGATGCTTAATAGATATACTTGAGCACTCGATATGCCATCCCGGATATCCCACGCCCCATGGCGAATCCCATTTAAGCTCCTGATTGTCAAACTTTGACTTGGTAAACCAGAGAACAAAGTCACTCTTATTCTTCTTGTTTTCGTCCTCTTCCACATCATCACGGACACCTACCATAAGTTCCTTCTCACTCTGTGAAGAGAATACATAATAGTCATCAAGCTTTGATGTGTCAAAGTACACATTATCACCTGCGATATATGCGTATCCTTTCTCAAGAAGAACTTCAACCATATGAATAAACTCATTAATGCAGTTTGTGGCAGGCTCCACCACATCAGGTCTCTTTATGTTGAGCTTGCTGCAGTCGGAAAAGAATGCATCAGTATAGTACTTCGCAATCTCCATAACAGTCTTTCCTTCACGCTTTGCTCCCTTAAGCATCTTATCCTCGCCTGTGTCGGCATCGCTTGAGAGATGTCCCACGTCGGTAATATTCATTACACGCTTAACATCATAACCTGCATATCTTAATGTCTTTTCAAGAACGTCCTCCATAATGTAGCTTCTGAGGTTACCGATGTGTGCAAAGTGGTAAACCGTAGGTCCGCAGGTGTACATTGCAATCTTTCCGTCCACATTTGGAACAATTGTCTCCACCTTTCTTGTCAATGTATTAAAAATTTTTACTTTATTCTCCATGTCGTCACTCCTCTAAGCTTTATCCTTTAAGCTTAATTCTCCAATTCTCTTATTGCCCTTCTGATATCTTCAAGCTCATTCCTTATTGGGTCAGGAAGATGTACCTGATCAAGGTCACTTCTTGGAATCTTAACATTATCCTGTTTAACTACTCTTCCCGGAACACCCACAACTGTTGAGTTTGGCGGAACTTCATTAAGCACAACGCTTCCTGCACCGATTTTACTGTTCTCACCTATTGTAAATGAGCCGAGAACCTTTGCTCCCACCGAAATCATGACATTATCCTCAATGGTAGGATGTCGCTTGCCGCTCTCCTTACCTGTACCTCCAAGTGTGACACCCTGATACAGTGTGACATTGTCACCGATGATAGTCGTCTCTCCTATAACAACGCCGTGACCATGGTCAATGAAGAATCCCTTGCCTATCTGTGCACCCGGATGTATCTCTATACCTGTCTTTCGTGCTGCCCTCTGGGAAATCATTCTTGCTATAAAATAATGTCCCTTCAGATAATATTTGTGTGCTTTTCTATATTTTCTTACTGCCCAGAAGCTGGGATAGAGAAGCACCTCAAGATTACTCTTTATTGCCGGATCTCTCTCCCTTATGATTGCCGCTTCTTCCCTGAAATACTTAATAAAACCCATATGTCCTCCAAAATGCTTATTTGATTTTCTGACAGCCCTGACATCCTTCGCATCTCGACACATTTGCCATCATCATAGGGTCATATATGTGATTTTCAACACTCTCCAACAACGCTATGGCCTGTGATGAAATTCCCTCACCACTACCGGTAAAACCTAATCCTTCTTCTGTAGTTGCCTTAATACTAACTTTATCAATAGAAATATTTAATGCCTTTGCAACATTTTCACGCATTGTTTCTCTGTATGGAGCCATCTTCGGACGCTGTGCAATAATTGTAGCATCAATATTTCCTATTATATATCCATTATCTGCAAGCAATTCTCCAACATGCTCCATAAGTTTTATACTTGAAATTCCCCGATACTTCTCATCTGTATCCGGGAAATGTTTCCCTATATCTCCAAGTGCTGCTGCTCCAAGAAGCGCATCCATAATAGCATGCAAAAGAACATCAGCATCTGAATGACCGAGTAATCCCTTTTCATATGGAATATCTACGCCACCAATGATTAGTTTTCTATCTTCCACGAGTTTGTGGACATCATAACCCATTCCAATTCTCATTTGCTGTCTCCTTATATCTTATGCTAATTTTCTTCATCTGCCACCATACGCTTTGCAGCTTTACGTTCCCTTATTTTTGCCCAGTCTACGGCATACACGGGAATGTACATTATGGCACTTAACGCAAGACCTCCAAGCACATCTATTACCGAATGCTGTTTTAAGAACATTGTGGACAAAATAATAAGTGTACTTAAGATTCCTGCCGCTATCTTAATCCAGTTTTTGTTCTTTAACACATGACTTTTACATAATATAATAACTGCTCCTACGGAGTTAAACACATGAATACTCGGAAATACATTTGTATTCGTATCAGCATTGTAAATAAATCCCATAAGAGATGTTAACATATTGTCATCATCAAACTGCTCAACTCTTAAATCCTGTCCGTTAGGCCATATTGTACATATAAGAAGACACATTGACATACCTATAAACAAATAGGCACTTGCCTTGTAATACTCTTCTCTTGACGTAAATAATGTAAATGCCATAACCACAAAAATATACAGGAACCATAATACATAAGGAATGACAAACCATTCACAAAACGGAATCATGTCATCAAAACTTACATGAATATTTGTGTAAGATGTCTCCGGCGTAATATTGCGCTCAAGCCATGTAAACCATGCCATATATATAGGAAAATAAAGAACCGTCCACGCATGATGATACTTTATTAAAAATTGTTTTATCTTTTCCATCATTCTCTTACCTTTCTAAGTATGCCAAACATTGTCCCACAGCCTATCATTATAACACACGCCAGAATAATACACAACAAAAAAAACGGGTTCAAGGTATACCCTTGAACCCGCGTAGTGGCTAAGAAGGGATTCGAACCCCTGACACCACGGGTATGAACCGTGTGCTCTAGCCAACTGAGCTACTTAGCCGTCCACATTACAGATTTATAGGAATAAATGGGACCTATAGGGCTCGAACCTATGACCCTCTGCTTGTAAGGCAGATGCTCTCCCAGCTGAGCTAAGATCCCATGGTTTTCTCAAACCTGCCTCGCTATTATATCAATGCGCCCATATTATGTCAAGAAGTTTTTTCAATTTTTTAATTAAATCCAAAAACTTTCTGCGCTACCTTATAGCCAAATACTGATATGCTTCTGCCTACTTTTCCCGGAAGATTCATTCCTATGCCAAGGATAGAATATCTCATTTTCTTATAAAGTGCCTCATCTGTCTCCTTAAGCCAGTTCCAGAGTGCTTCCTTTTCTTTAAGCTTCTCTTCATCCTTTGCACGGATAAGCATTATTGATGCTATACAGTACATCATACTGAGGTATTGAAGCATATACTTTTCAAGCTTTTTGCTTTCAATCTTTGTCTTTAAGAATTCCTCTGTCATTATCTTTGTAACCCTGATATGCTGGTCAATTCGGCTTATCATAACCTTCTCATTTACCGACTGATCCTCACGTCCGATAAAATAACGGTAAAAATCAACATCAATGTAACAGATTTTCTTAACATAAGGAAGCGGCTGGAAAACAAATATATTATCCACATAGAATGTATGTTTCGGAAGCACAAGTCCACAATCCTTTAAAAGCTGTGTACGATAAATTACAGAGTGCATAAGTATATACTGTGTAATTCCGATATTGATATTTCCATCCCATGAAGTAATATGCTTTGGTTTGATGGCATTGCGGTACTGCATTACCTTCTTATGCTTTACGCCCTGCTTTTCGTATACAAAGTTTGATAAGAGCATATCAAGATTCTTATCATTATCTACCATATAATGAAGTGTCTTAAGAACTGCTTTAAGTGCTTTCTCATCTACCCAGTCATCACTGTCCACAACCTTAAAGTACACACCTGTTGCATTCTTAAGACCGGTATTTACAGCCTCACCGTGTCCTCCGTTTTCCTGATGAACGGCCTTGATTATTGTAGGATGTTCATTTGCAAGCCTGTCCGCAATCTCTGCCGTATTATCCTTTACAGACCCGTCATCCACAATAATTATCTCTATATCTTCTCCACCCTTTAAAAGTGTTTCCACGCAATGTTCCATATAAGCTGCCGAATTATAGCAGGGTATTGCCACACTAAGTAATTTCATCACTATTTCTCCTTTTCACATTTTACGCATTTAAGATAATATACCACAAACAATACAGTCTCTGCAACAGCAACCGGCAGTCTGATATACCAATGGCTGTCGATAAATTCTGACACAGGATTTGACCACATAACCACCGTGGTAATGTTTGCCGCAATATGCATTGCAATTGGATGGACTATGCTTCCATTTTTTTCATATATGAATACAAACAGTATTCCCATAATAAATGCATATATTCCCTGAATCAGATTAAAATGGGCTATTGCAAACATAAGACTGCTTATATATGCTGCAATTGTAACATCATAGTACCCCTTAAGTCTCTTAAATGCAAGTCCTCTGAAGATAAATTCCTCAGTTACAGGTGACAATATCCCCAGTACTATTACCTGCATCAAAAAGGAACCCGCTTCATACGAAGCTTTTATGCTGCCGTAATCCCCCAGTATCCCGTCTAAGGGAAGGCTGCTTATAAGTCTTCCCGGTCCCAGTGCAGCAAATACACCTGCTATCAGTGGAAGAACAATACTTTTTGCTTTTATACCCTTAATATATCTTCTCGGTATAAAAACACGTTCCCTGTTTCGTGGATTCAACGGATACTCATAATCCTTTTTCATCAGATAATACATTATCGGTATGGTTACAACCATAGCAAAACCTGACACTAAAAGATAGCATTCCTCAACACTGTCACCGTATCCTTCAATATATGTTATGCCATTAAATGCCGCACTTAGGTTAATCTCCTTTAAATATATGTACCCCAGCACCACATACAATAATGTTTCTGCCAGAAGCCTGACTCCAAAATACACAAAAAGAGGGCCGCCGACACGCCAAATCTTATTATCTGAATCGTAGTTCATAGACCCTCCTTTTAATCATTTTTACTTAAGCTCTGCTTTTCTGAATGTTACAAAAATAAGGGAAATCATTCCCACAAGCCACACTATGCCTACAGCAAAGAATTTAACATAATCAAGTGCATCAAAGGAACTTCCTATAATCATCTGCTGACCAAACGGTGTAAACGATATTATAGTCTCAGCCGTCTCAAAAGCAAATGATACGGTCTGCAGGATAGTAACTCCCACAAGCATGAACGGAAGGGATATTCCGATGCTTGCACCTGTTGACTTCACAAGGAAGCAGATAAACAGATACATCGCCAAAATAACCGCTGACATGAATAATCCCATAAGTAATTCCAGTATCAGCTCTCCTATAACCTCACTTGTCACAGGTCTTCCAAAACCTAAAACAAGTGTTATTCCGCCTGCATATGCAACAAGATATGTTATAAAGAATATGACAAATGCCACAAGTGTTGACAAATACCTGCTGATTATTACCTGAAATCTGCTGTAACCTGCCGAAAGCTGCATCTGAAGTGTTCTTGCCGAGAAATCTCCGCCGATAAGTATCGCTATGAGAAGAACCGTAAACATCATGCTGTCTGAGTTCTGCGATGCAAGTGTGCTGAATGCATAGTAACCGTCTACACCGAGACCCATGGCATCCAGGCCATCCATTAAGTTCTTCATCAATGCAAATATCACAACGTTAAAAAGGCAAAGTCCCAATGATACAAGAAGCATAACCCTCATAGCTGTGGACTTCCATAACTTTTTCATCTCAATCTTAAACAGTCTGCCCATTGTACACACCTCCTATCAGCTTGACAAAGTAATTCTCAAGTGTTTCAGTCTGCACTGAGAAATGAGTAAGCAATATTTTTTCATCAAGAAATGCCTGTGCTATAGTACGGACATTACTCATATCTGTATTGATAAATCTGATAAAGCCGTTATCACCGTCTTCAATATTGTTTATACCCAGTCTGCCCAGAAGTTCCTTAGCCGCAGGTATATTTTCCGGCTGCATGATAACATAGCTTGAACAACGCTTGTCAAGCTCTGACAGCGTCAGTTTCTCTAAAATCTGTCCTCTGTGGATAATAATGTAATCTGTAGCAAGCTGATAAAGCTCAGCTAAGATATGACTTGATATTATTATGGTTATCTTTCTCTCACTGTTAAGCTTTAAGAGAAGTTCTCTTATCTCTACGATTCCCATAGGATCAAGACCGTTTATAGGCTCGTCAAGAACAAGTATCTCCGGATTATTTACAAGTGCCATGGCTATTGCCAGACGCTGGCGCATACCCAGTGAAAAGTTCTTAACCTTTCTCTTGCCCACATTTGCCAGACCTACAAGTGTAAGAAGTTCATCTGCAAGACCGTCATTCTTTATGCCGTACAAAGTCTTTTGAATACCTATATTCTCATACGCATTCATATTTTTGTAAAGCGACGGATTCTCTACGATAAATCCTATCTTCTTTCTTCCGTCAGACAATCCCTTTGGTGAACTGTCACCAAATATGGATATATTGCCTGAATTTGGTCTTGCATAACCTGCAAGCATACGGATTATTGTGGTCTTACCGGCACCGTTCTGTCCGATAAAGCCATAAATTTTACCTCTTTCCAGTTGAAATGATGCATTGTTTACGACAAGATTCTTACCGTATTTTTTGTACAATCCTTCAACCGATAATACGACTTCATTAGTTTTCTGAATGTCCATATTTTCCCCTTTCCATCCTTGGAAAATCCCCTATCTGCTGGTAATTTTCCCTATATTCTTAATCAGAACAGATATTGTCCCGTCCTGGTTTGTAATAAACTCAATACTGTCTGTTGAGTTATACTGCTCCATTGGAATCTTAATCTCAATACCTGTATCCGTCATAAGCTGCTGTTTGCCGAACTTTTTCTTTGTAGCCTCATTTAC
>JBGVOL010000104.1:0-5070 GCA_045126475.1 Lachnospiraceae bacterium
CCGCAACACGGCATCGACTTAATTTTTCCATCGCCTCTTTTCCCAGAAGAAGTTCTGTCCTTGAAAACTGTTCTAACATAATCGCCTCCTAATGTCTCAACATTCTGCATTCAGTATATACAGGTAAAATATCTGTGTCAATACTCGCAGATATCCGCCCTCAGCATCTGTCTGCACCTTGTAATCATAAGCGGCACAATTATTATGACATTGCACAATATCATATATCCCAGTGCCATGGAATTGTAATACCGCAGATACTTTCCGGCAGGATAAAGCACAAGATTGTTGAAAAGATACAATCCCAAAAGTGTTACAGCCGCTCCGACCAAAAGAGCTGCCGCATCAATTAACAAAAACTCCCCTGCAATTTTTATGACAATGCGTCTTTTTGATATACCGATTGCCCGATATACGGAAAATTCAAATTCTCTTCTCTGGTACATTCCGACAAATGCTGCATTTATAGTCACTGCCAGAATGATTGACAATAATATGGCTATAAAGAAATATATCATGTCAAATATTTCAAACTGACCTTTCAGATCGCTTCTTACCCCCTGATATACATATATGTCTTCAGGTTTTTCCGAGCTGTTTTGCAGTCCGTACACATAATCATAAAGTTCCCTGCCCTCAATGCCATTTCCAATAAGAACTGCACCGGACACAGTATCCTCATCGTCAGTGATAAAGTATAATGTATATCCATCCTCATTTGTCACTGCATCAAGGGTAAATTCCCTGAAAATATTCCAATCAAAATCTTTATCAACCTTATCCCCTATGACAAGGCCCCTATTTTTTGCAAACATTTCACTCATAATCATACTTCCGCTTTTAAGACTGTCAAAGTCACACTCTATTCCCATATGGTCACAGTATCGTTTAAAGTCCGAAACTGAGCGGAAGGTTAAAGAATATATACCTGTATCAAAGCCCATTACCGTATTCCAGTTCATTCCGTTAAAAGAACCTGTTTCAATTACTGTTGTCTTCCCGTCTGAAACAGCTTCATTCAAAAACTGCTTATAGTTTTCGTTAGAGATATTTCCGTTTGTGCCTACCATCTTATCATAATAATCTATGGCTGTTCCCCAGTTATCATAAGGATTGGTTACATAGAGTCCTCCCACATATACGCCAAAGCTTAAAAATATCATAACCATAAGAAGCAGACTTCTTTTTTTATTTTCCTTCACATAATACAATGCTGAAAATGGATTCATTCCTCTTCACCGCCCCTTATCCTGCTGATATTTCCGTCCCACATTTCGATTACTCTGTCTGCCTCCTTTAATATTGAGCTGTCATGGGTGATTACAAGCACTAAATTTTCCTTTGCATACTCCTTGAGAATCTCCATAACCGCAAATGCGTTCTCGTGATCAAGTGCCGCTGTGGGCTCATCTGCAAAAAGTACCTTTGGATTGTTTATCATAGCCCTGGCAATGGCTGTTCTCTGACGCTGTCCTCCTGAGAGCTTTGCCGGACGCTTTGAGATTTCCCTCTCTCCCAGTCCGAATCCTGCCAGGAGTTCCTTGGCCCTTTCCACAGTTTTCTTACTGTTTTCCGTTGCAGCCACAGTGACGTTATCAAGTGCAGACATGTACGGTACAAGGAAGTGCCTCTGAAATACAAAGCCAAATTCATTTCTTCTAAGCTTTTCTCTATCAGAGTTCTTTAGCTCTGTAATCTCCTTACCGTTATAAATAATTTCTCCGTCAGTAGGCTTTTTTAATGTGGATAAACAATACATCAGTGTCGACTTTCCGCTTCCCGAAGGACCGATTATTCCCACAAGTCCCTTATCCGGCAACGACAAATCAAAACCTCCCAGCGCATAAACCTTTTCTGACTTTTCCATATCATAAATCATTGTTATATTCTTTATTTCAAACATGCTAAACCTCTTCCTTTCTGCTTACAATAGACATTTTTACCCTGCATCAATACAGGTCATCTTCCATAGCGTCAATGGTCTTAATTCTGTGTAATGCATATCTGACAGGAAGTTGCAGCAATCCTATCAAAAATACATATGTGCACATAATCTCAGCCAAGGTATCAGGATAGAAATACCTGCACTTTATTCCCTCCGGTTTAAACATCAGCAAATCAACTGCCACCACTGAGACAGATATGAGAACAAGTCCTATGATGACAGCAAGACCAAAGGCAAACAACAGCTCTCTCATAATTGACTGATATATTTCTTTTCTTGAATAACCTATGGAACAGTAAAGACACCATTCATTATGACGGTCTCGAAGATACATTGTGTATACTATAAACAGAGATAAAAACAGCAGTACGGTTATAACTATATAAATAATGTCTGTAGAATTTCCGATTACATCCACAACCTCCTGCTGTATAAGTTTTTCCCCTTCTTTTACGTCAACAACCTCATCATAATTTTCTCTTACATAGATGCCTTCCTCTTCCAGAAGTTTTGAAACATCATAAATACTTCCGTCTGAAAGTATGATAATCATGGAACGAGCATTGTAATCCTCTGATTTAATTCCGCAGCCAAGGTATCTCTCACTGTCTAACACGCCAACAATCCTAAATGCTTCATCACGTTTCTCCTTATCAAAGTAATCATTAAGACTGTATCCTCCGTTACTCATTGCAGCCTTGTCGAGCACTATCTCTCCCGGATTTTTAGGTATTCTTCCTTCACAAATACTTACTCCGTAATGATTAATCACGTTCTCAATCTGTTCACTTTCAACAAGGGGAATTTCCACTCCCCATTCTCCTACTGCTACTGCTGCTGCCACACTATTGTACAGCACCTGAGAATAATATACATCATCAATACCCTCATATTTCCTGAGTTTCTCCGCCAGTTCAATATTCTTTTGGGGAAACTGTTCATTAATCTCCTCGTCGCTTAGATTATTAACATCAAGCCCCAGTGAACTCCCCGCCAGAAATACATATTGCACTTTCTTCACGTTTTCCACTGCACACACCCGGAATGTCTCCTCTGTTGCCATAAGCAGAAACTTTGTAAGATACGTCAATACAAAGCACAGAGAAAGACTTACAACAAGTACCGCAATACGCCGCTTATTATTCTTAATGTATTTCATTGCAGATAATTTCTGCCTCATATACATATCCTCCTGTTTTCCTCAATTTTACTGTAATGTTACTTTATCATTTTACATCAGGTAAAAAAAGTAACCACAGTCATAATTTCACTGTGACTGTGGTCATGTAAAATAAAAAATGTCAGCCGTTGATGGCAACAATAAGCTTTGCCCTGTCATGTATACCCGTCTTATCATATATGGCTGAAATATAATTCTTCACTGTTCCCTCCGATATAAAGAGTGTCTCTGCTATCTGGCGGTTAGTGAGTCCCTTTGAAAGTAGTGTGCATATTTCCTGTTCCCTGTCTGTCATTCCCTCAAGAAGCGATGTATCCTTTGGCCTGCCGCTCATAAGTACAGACAGTCGCTCCATAACTTTTCTGTCTATAACATCGAAACCACCCATAATCTGTCTTACAGCACCAAGAATTGCATCCTTTCCACTGTCCTTTAACAGGTAACCGTCTGCTCCTCCCGCAATTGCCTGAGTAACACTCTTATCGTCATAAAATGTAGTCAGCACCAGAATCTTTACATGTGAATAATCTCTTTTAATATGTGAAATAAGTTCAATTCCACCCATACCCTTCATATTCAAATCAACAAGTGCCAAATCGCACTTCTCCTTAGACAGCACCTGCAATGCCTCATTTCCGTCATGAGCTTTTCCCACTATTTCCATATTATTTAAAGATAATATTATCTCAAGACTTTCAAGCAGCAACGGCTCATCATCTACCAAAAGCACTTTTATGTTATCCATTTCTTTCCTCCTTAAAGAGCCTGATTGTAATCTCCGTCCTAAATCCGTTATCATTCAAAAAAACAACACTGCCACCGCACCTTTTTACATACGATGCTATCTTCTTCAGCCCAAATCCGTTTTCAATACGCTCCGACTGGTTTTCCTTTGAAAAATCACTTTTACCGTTGTCTGCCACCTTAAGCTTTATATTTCCGCTGTCTGCAGTAAGCGTCACCGTAAATATATCGGCACCTCCATGGCGTACACCGTTTGTCAAAAGCTCCTGGATAGCTCCGGTCAGAAACTCCGTATGTTCATGGGGAATTACAATATCCTCACCTACATTTTCAAAATCGGTTCTGACCTTTATCATCGTATCCATGACAAAACTGTCTGTAACTGATGTAAGCTCACTTATAAAATCACTGATACTGACAAACTTATTGTTACTGTCAAGAACCCTCACTGCCTGTCTTATGGCTTCAAGACCTGTTCTTATACGCTCATTTGCCGTATTCATCTTCTCCCTTGCCTTATCCGGTGCAGTATCATAAAGCATATCTGCCGCATCAAGAGTCATTATTGCCGCAGTTATGGAGTGACCCACACTATTATGGATGTTCCTGCTTATATTCTCCCTCTCCTCAAGACGGGCATTTTTATCGGCAAGATAATTCTTTATAACAAGCTCTTTAGCAAGCTTTTTTGCATACATTTCATTAACCGCCGTGACACTTACAGCCTGTGACACCTGATTTTTTGCAGCTAAGTATTCTTTAACAAAATATCTCACACCACACACAATAAGGGATACTGCTGCCAAAACAATTCCCTGACATATAATTTGGGGAAGCTGCTCCCGGCGTTCTATAATTCCTATCACAATATAAAATAATGGCGGAAGAAATACTGCCCTGTCGTTTATAAGTATAAAAATAAGATACGAAACATAGGTGTCCGTTACAAATACAAATATACATGATAACGCAAACTGAACAACCGTAAGCCACAGAATCCCGTCTTCTGACAGGCTTCTTACACATAATGTACATAACAGTGCCCCTGCCAAAAGCAGACAAATAAACGGTGTGCCTGAATTAACAGCCCCAATAATTGTCAATATTATTATAAGTAATGTACCTTGTACAAAGCTTTCCATTGCAATCATTAATAACACCCTTTACCTACTCTGCATCAAAATAGTCACAATACTCAAGT
>JBGVOL010000105.1:0-4013 GCA_045126475.1 Lachnospiraceae bacterium
TTTCGGAAAGGGTGTTTTATGGAGTTAAGGGAGTTAGACAAAAAAATCTTAGATCTTATAAATGAAGAAAAATTACCACAGAGTCAAGAAGAAATTTCAAATTATCTTGGATATACGAGAGCAGCAGTTGTGAATTCTTTAAGAAAGTTAGAAAATTTAGGGTATATCAAAAAGGCAGGAAATAGCAAAACTCGTCAGTATTATATAACAGTAAAAGCGTTTAACAAACTTGATCCTAAAAATCTTGAAAGAATCGACAAGGAATTTAATGATATTACTGCTGATACAAAGGATAACTATCAAAATATTAAAGAAAAAACGGAAGAATTAGAAAAGTGAATATTCTTGTGCGGCAGAGCCGCCTGTCCAGTGTAGCGTGAGCCACCTGTCCAGACGGAGTGAGCCACAATAAATATGCGAGTTTACTCGCGCAATGTTTTGTCTAATCCATATACCTCACGCATTGAGATGTCATGCTCGGCATCTATGCTTGTGATATTTATCCGGTAGCTGTCATGGGCAATACGGTCAATGATTGCATCTGCAAGAGGACTGTCATCACCACCAAGCTGATCATACCATTCTTCGAATTCATACTGAGAGCAGAAAATCGTAGATGATTTCTTACGTCTGCGATGAAGGAGTTCAAAGATATCCTTCTGCTCGGCTTCCGTTGGTTTTAGAAGAAGCCATTCATCAAGAATGAGAACCAGTGGGTTAGCGTATTTAGCCATGACCTTTCGATAGTTACCTTCTGTCCTTGCGATTTCCAGATCAATGAATAAATCTGGAAGACGGACATACTTGGTATTGTAATACCGCTTACATGCTTCCATGCCAAAGGCACATGCCATGTAAGTCTTACCACAGCCTGTAGCACCGGTAATAAATAGATTCCGGTGTTCAGATATATATTCGCAAGTTGCAAGCCGGTTAATAAGAGCCTTGTTAAGCTTGCGGCCGGAAGTGTAGTTGATATCCATGATATTTGCTTCCGGCTGGTCGAATCCAGCGTTATGGATCAGTCGTTTTTGACGATTATTTTTACGATTGCTGTATTCGATATCCACCAGCATACCAAAGCGGTCCTCAAATGGTACTTCTCTAAAGTTAGGATCATTCAGCTGGTTGCGAAATGCATCTGCCATAGTAGTAAGGCGCATTTCAATTAATTTATCTATTGTACTCTGATTTGTCATATGTGTTTACCTCCGATAGTAATCGGCACCTCTTGTGATGCCATGTGCTTTATGTGTGGTTTTGGATTCAGTTGTTTCTGATTCCGGTTTTACAGAACCTGTTACTAGGATATTTTTAATACTCTTGTAACTGGGTGAAGATGTATAGGATAAAGCCTTTTTACAGGCTGCTTCAAGCAATGCATCTGAGTATTTCTCAGAAAGCTTTAAAAGTCCCATACAACTCCGGTAGGTCTGTTGTTCCACACTTTTGGAGGTCAGTATCGCATTGACCACAGTGTACGTATTTATGCCAATCCGCTCAGCCCATTTGCGGAACCGGTCGCCGTTCCATTCCAGATATTTCTGGTGGTCTTCCGGCATATGTTCCGTGACAGTGCTGTACTGCCCTGCGCGTCCTTTCAGACGACGGTGGGAAGCAATGCGGTTATGGTTGTAGAAAATTTCAATAGTGGTATCTGTTACCTTTACATCAACTTTCCTTTTGATGTATTCATAAGGAACTGAGTATAGCATTCCGTCCACAGATATGTGATAATTGAACTGGACGGTGGCTGTTTTCCAGTCACTCAGTTCAAAACGGGTAGCAGGTAATGGTGCCAGCAATGGTTTTTCTTCCTCAAGAAATAAGCTTCGCCGACTACCCTCTTTCTTTTGAAAGAGCCTTTGGTTGAACAGTTCGAGCTTGTCTCTGATTGCACGATTTAATTCGGCAAGGGAGAAGAACTGTTCATCCCGAAGTGCTGCTGTAATCCAGGTAGAGATATTTCCTACCGTTCCCTCAGCATTTGGCTTATCCTTGGGAGCTCTGACACGAGCCGGAATAATAGCTGTACCATAGTGTTCAGCCAGTTCCTGATAAGTTTCATTGATCTGCTGGTCTTTCCATCCACCATTGTGAACAACTGCAGTTTTGCAGTTATCCGGTACGAGAATCTTGGCAACACCGCCAAAGTACTCGCACATATGGACATGAGCATTAATCCATGATTTCTGCTTCATATCCAGAAATGCTTCCACATATGCATACTGGCTGTAAGTCATTACACCAACAAATATATATGCCTTAATGATTTCACCGGTATCCGGATCAATGATTGTTGCAGGATCCCCTGCCCAGTCCACTTCAACCTGTTCACCGGGTTTGCGATTGATATGCATGGTAGCACGATGTTTCTGCTCATCCTGCTGGATGTGGTAGCAGAACTGTGAATACATAAGTGGTTCTTCGCCATTGGCACGGCAATCCTCCATGTATTCAGTCCATAGGAGTTTTTTGCTGACTCCATTACGGAGCAACTCCTTGCGGATGTATGCGTAGTCAGGCATTCGCTTTTGAGGACGGTTGTTTAGTTTTGGATAAAACAACTTTTCGAGAGCCTCATCTGTTTGATTGTCTTGCAAAGGCCAGCAAAGCTTTAATTCCTGAGCCCTCTTTAAGACTTTCGAAACAGTGTTTCTGGAACATGGAACACTTAATGCTATGTCCCTGTTGCTGAATCCCAGACTTGAAAGTCTGAGTATTTCACGATATTTGGTCATAAGGATGACCTCCTTCATAATAGATTTACACAATAAATGTGCATAAATCTATTATAAAACTGAAGTGGCTCATTATGGCCGGAATAGTGGCTCACTCATATCCGGAATGGTGGCTCAGGCTTACCGGACAGGTGGCTCATTGGAGCACAGAATATTCAACCGTTTCTTTAATTTTCCGTATGCAGCGGTGAAAGAAGCATTATCGAACGTTTCCGGAAAGGGAATTATTAGAGCATCCGTATAGGACAAGTGTTGTTACGGTGCCTGCACCAAATCGTAACGGAGAGGCATGGGATTTATCCTTTGATGAAGTCAATGAGTGCATGATGAATCGAATGAGACGAATGTTGTTTCTTGCAGCATACAAAGGATACCGGCATATGATTCTCGGTGCGTGGGGATGTGGTGCATTTGGAAATGATGTGGAGGATTTGATTGATATTTACAAGCATCTGTTTTTTGATGTTGGGATGGATGATTTCTTTGATACGGTTTGTTTTGCAGTTTACCAAGATCCGGATAAGTTGTCCCGGTTTCAGGCTGAATTCATGTAGGTGAAGGTGGTCGGGAGCAGGGAAGGAGTCTTGATACAAATCTATTCAGTTTCTGTTATATTGATAAATAATATATTGATTTCGTAAATCGAAGATGTTACAATTTACTCGCGTGGAAACACGTGAGTACCCATGACAGGGTGGCAACCTCCTAGTCTTATTCCGGGCAACCGGATTACATAGGAAAGGAGGTGCGTGATTATGATGACTTCTGATATTATAGGGATCATCGGTGTGGTGATTTCTTTTGGCAGTTTGATAATTGCGTTTCTTACCTTTCTCGATAAGAGAAATAAGAAGTAAAAAAATGCCTCTCCTGTCTGCGACACAGGAGAGGCGGGTCTTATGACCATTTAACCAATTCTGGGAGCATCCACTTTGGAGTGGGTACTCTTCTTAATTCATAATATAACACTTTTATTTAGATTATTCAAGATGTTTTGTGGAACGAGTAGGATTGTTGTGGTGATATAGTGTTACTGTAGCACTGCAGGTGTGAACAAGTAACAATTGCATAAGAGAAGCAAGAACAGATGTTCGAAAAAATTGACACATTTCAATGTATATGATAATATGTATACATAAAGAATTAGAATCAATGTTGCAATATTGTATAATATATTAACAGAAAAGGAAACATTAAGATGCATGTATTTTCATTTTAGATTGTATGAAAATCTTATTTTGTTATTCATATGATAGAGTGCTTTATTGTGTG
>JBGVOL010000106.1:0-28973 GCA_045126475.1 Lachnospiraceae bacterium
TAATCCATTTATTAAATCAAAAATCTGTGCCACAAACATCAGAGCAAATGCCGACAGCATAATTCTGTTTTCTCTGTCAGCCCGTATAAACTCCCAAATACAGCATACAAGCATTATAGGACTTACAACAGCCTCCATAACTGCCCAGTACACAAATGTGTCACCGATTATCATCACTTTACCAATAGAAATAATTATCAATACTCCGTTTACAATTCCGGACAGAATCACTGCCATATCCGCTGTTTTTTTCATCCTGCCCGTAAGATGCCTTACTACTCCAAGATTCAAAAAGAACGCTGACAACATTATGCACAACTGTCTTGCATATGTATTAAACACTACCAAATCGCTCCACATACAGACATCCTTCGTATCCAATACAATATATCCACCCATAAGTATAGACATAAATCCCAATGTCCACAATTCATTTCCCAATGAAACATGAAGTATGGATGATGTTATGGCAACTCCAAGAAGTATTAACGATACAATAATAATAAATATTCCTGCTCCTCTGTATATCCTGCTATCCTGATTAAAAAACTCACTCAGCCGATTATTATCTCCGATATAAACAGAATCCAAAAAATCATTGTATGCACTGCGGTTTCCAAAAGCATGAAGATTGTGCAGATGAATTTCCAATTCATGCTCCTGCGTTATAGCTCCCGTGCACCATGTTGTCCACTGTTTCCCGCACATATCATATGTCCCTACTCCATATGTAGGGTCATACGTAAATATCAACTCACCGTTTTCATATATATCAATCCGTATGTGGTTTGAATACAGACTGACAGCTATTTCCTCTATCCCATCACATTCAAAGTCAAAACTTCCCCGCAGAATCACCTCTCCATTCAATGCAGACAAATCAGTTCTTTCATCTAAATCCATCCAGTTTTCTCCATCATAACTGTACTCACCGACAAATTCCAGCTTTATGGGAACTGATGGTTTTGCCTGATTTGTCCCGTTGCACATGACAATAAGCAACACTACCGCAAGTATAAGCAATGTCGCTGCTCCCACAATGTTCCACTGTATTCTACTCAAAAATTTTTTCAAAATCTATTCCCCCTGACGCATTTTCCTTCAACACAGATATGTGCATTCAACCTTCTTATAATACAACGATTCACACCATTATATATATTATCATAAAAGCGTAACAAAAGCGTAACCGAAATACTTTTTTGTTGACAAAATGCTCTTTTTATTATACGATAAATGTCGGTCAGCTGGCATGGCACAGTAGGTAGCGCACCTCATTGGTAGTGAGGAGGTCACGGGTTCGATTCCCGTTGCTAGCTTGCACGCATGGCATGAGCCATGCAGAAAAAAAGAAATATAGCTGAAAGTTAAGCTCGCTTAAACTTTCGGCTATATTTCTTTTTTTCTATAGGGCGAAGCCCGTGACCGAGATAATGCGTAGCTTTATCGAGGTGCATGACTCATTCCTTTCTCTTTTCCTACCGGCGAAGCCCGTGACCGAGATGAAGCGCAGCGTAATCGAGGTACATGGCTCTTCCCTTTCATTTTTCCTTGACATTACCACTCTACTCTATTAAACTACTAATAAATTTTTTAAAGGGGGATTTAATAAATAATGGATAATTTTGAACCAAACTTTGAAAACGAGAAACCTATAGTTATAAAGCTGAATCAGGTAAGAGCCCTGTTGGTACCGGAAGTTATTGCAAAATCTTTTTTGTTTATGTTCGGTGCATTACTGATTACAGCATTTGCCGCCTGTACAACAGATGCCAAAGTCGTATTGTATCTTTTCTCAACCAACACATATTATCTGATATTTGCAGCAGAGATTGCAATCGTTATTATTTCAAACATTGCAATCAGTAAAAACAATCCGATTCTGGCAACTATATCATACGTCATATACTCCTACCTGACAGGTGTTTTATTGTCAGTAATATTTTTAGTTTACACAACAACTTCAATTACGGCTGTCTTCTTTATTACTGCCGCTGTCTTTGCTATTATGGCAATATACGGTCTGACAACAGATGCCGACTTATCAAGTGTTGGAAATATATGCTTAATGGGTTTAATAGGCATCATTCTTTCAGGACTTGTTAACATGTTTTTCTTAAAGAGCACAATGTTTGACACAATTATATGCTGCATCGGAGTTCTCGTATTTGTAGGTCTTACTGCTTACGATACTCAGAAAATAAAAGAGCGAGTGGAAACATCAACCGATGATACCGTCCTGACTATGGCATTATTCGGAGGTTTTGAACTGTACCTTGACTTCGTCAACCTGTTCTTAAAATTATTAAAGCTTTTTGGAAAGAGAAAATAAACTCTTTCCAACCGCACCATGCGGACATTCCCTCACACAGTCGCCACATCGTATACATTCAGTACTATTTGGTTTCTCATATACCTTAATACCCATCTTGCATACTTTTTCGCATTTCCCGCATCTCGTACATTTTTGATCATCAACCTTATATCTGTAAAATGCTATAGGATTAAACACACTGTATATCGCTCCGAGAGGACAAAAGTATTTGCAGAACGGTCTGTACACCACTACGGACAAAAGTACTATAACTGCCAGTATGGCCACCTTCCAATAATACAAAAAACCTATAACCGACCTCAAGCCTTCATCTAATATAACCAACGGTATCCCTGCCATCATAGTCCCGCTTGGACATATATATTTACAAAACCATGGTTTTCCCATTCCAAACATGTCAACGGCAAACATTGGAAGAATAATTACAAAAAGCACCAGAATAACGTATTTTAGCCATATAAGAATCCGATGCCCCGGCAGATTTCTCACTTTTTTAAAAAATGGAATCTTGTAAAGCAAATCCTGAAGCAATCCGAAAGGACAAAGCCATCCGCACACAAATCTTCCCATTACCGAACCGAACAGAAGAAGAAATCCTACTACGTAATATGCAAATTTAAAATATCCTTCCGAAAGAATGCCCTGCAATGAACCTATAGGGCATGCTCCCACAGCCCCCGGACACGAATGGCAGTTCAGACCCGGAACACAGTATTTTTTTGATTCACCCTTATATATTTTTCCCTGAATAAATCCCATTACATAACCATTTGTCAATGCTGTATACATTATCTGTACAAAATGCCTTATTGACTTTTTTCTGCCATTCTTATGGGATTTCAATTTATCTTTCGCGCCTCTCATTTAACTCTCCAGACTGCTGCTTTCTATCCTATTCCGATACATTCCAGACAAATGTATATAGCTCTCATAAATGTAATGGATTGCTCACCTCTGCCCGCTCCGGCAAAAATAAACACCAAGGCCAAAATAATAAGAACTATTCTTACACAAAACATACCTTTTCTTTTAATGCTGTCCTTTTCCATAACTTGCCACCTATTCACCGGTTTAATTTGGATTTTTCAGGTAGAAGTCTACATAATAACTGTGGCTTTCCACTGCGCAATCTTCACCGTTACCCGCATATGCACCCGCTATCTCAAGCATAAGCTTTCCTTCTCTGTTAAGATAAACGGTTCTCGGATATCCTGTTATTCCGCTTACATACCCATCACTCATACTGTCATTATATACAAGGCACGGATAAGTTACACCTAACTGATTTAATAATTCCTGTGCCTGTGACTTATAATAATCTGTCTCAGCATTTAATACCACACTAAAAAACTGTACACTCTGACCGCTGTACTTCTCCATAACTTTCTGTAAAGCCGGCATTTCCATTTTGCAGTATCCACACCATGTTGTCCAGAAAATAACCACATTTACGTCTGCTTTTGTAAATATCTTCTCCGTATATGTAGTGCCATCCAATGAAGTCACACTAAATTCTTTGAGAGCACCATCCTTTGCATTAATTTCCCGTGCTGCCGTAGTTGTCACAGGTGGTTGTGTCGTTGTCACTTCCTGTGTTTCGGCAGCCTGTGTTGTAGTCTGCTGTACTGTAGTCTGCTGCAGCCTGCTCTCAAGTTCTTCAACATCTAATATTGTCGGAACTGCTATTTCCTCCGTTTTTTCACCATTGCTGCTGCATCCGTATCCACAGAATATAACGAAGAGAAGCAACATAATCAAAAAAAATCTGTTGTACATTTAATCATCTCCTCCGCCCCATATCTGTCCTAAAAACATTGCTCCGGACATCATTGTGCCTTCTGATATCCGGAGCATTTTGTTATTCTTTATTCACTACCAGTTTTAAACATTTTCCTTATTGACATTGACATTCTTTCCGTCAACATCATCAAGACCGGTAAGATTTATGTTACGTGTTGTCTTACCCTCATATGTATCTGCCTTAACTATCTCATTTATATCAATTCCTGTAACCTCTTTTATTGATTCCATGGTCTTTGCAAGAATTGATGGAACATATCCGCCCATGCTGTCCACGCCTGTGCCGTTTCCGCCACCATCAATAATAGTTACCTTGTCAATTGATTCAAGCGGTTTTGCAATGGCACCTGCCATCTCCGGAAGCTTATTCACAATCATCTCAAGAATAGCTGCCTGGCCGTATTTCTTCATCGCCTCCGCCTTCTTCTCAAGTGCTTCTGCCTCTGCAAGGCCCTTGGCTTTGATTGCCTCAGCCTCTGCTTTACCTACCGCTGCGATACCTGCTGCTGCCTGCTCTTTTGCATATTTCTCGGCTTCAGCCTTACATTTCTCCGCTTCTGCCTGCTGCAAAGCCTCGTATTTCTTTGCCTCAGCTTCCTTCTGACGCTTGAAGAGTTCTGCCTGTGATACCTGCTCTATACGGTATTTTTCTGCGTCAGCCTGCTTCTTGATATTTGCTTCAAGCTCGCGCTCCTTAACCTGTGCTTCCTTTGCCCTAAGTTCGATTTCTCTGTCTCTCTTGGCAATATCAGCATTTGTTGATGTCTCTTCAATAGTCTTACGCTGCTCTTCCTGCTGAATCTGGTACGCTGCATCAGCTTCGGCTCTCTTTATGTCAGAAGCTTTCTTAAGCTCTGCCTTTTTAATCTCCAACTCGTTCTGCTTAATGGCAATCTCTGTTTCTGCCTGAATATTGGCATCGTTAGACTCTTTCTTTGTCTCGGCCTGAACAATAGCCACATCCCTTGCTGCCTGTGCGGCTGCAATCTGGGCATTTTTCTGTATCTGTGCCATATTGTCACGTCCCAGGTCATTTATGAGATTATTCTCATCCCTTACATTCTGGATGTTGCATGAAATAATCTTCACACCAAGGGCGTTCATATCCCTCTGAGCCTTCTCCTGCACCTGATCACCGAATTTCTGTCTGTTATTACAGATATCCTTAAGGTTAATTGTACCTATAATTTCTCGCATATTACCCTGAAGTGAATCTGTAAGAGCTTCCCTTATTTCATCCTCTGTCATATTGAGGAAGTTCTTCTGTGCCAGTGCGATTCCCTCCTCGGTATCCACATCAAGTGCAACCTTAGCTACGGCATCTACGTCAACACCGATAAAATCAAGTGTCGGAATATATCCGTTTGTCTTGATATCCACACTTATCTGCTTCGCAGTAAGAGTATCCTTTCTCTCAAAAAAAGGAATTTTGATGCCCGCTTTACCGATGAGAATCTTTGGTTTTCTGCGAAGACCGGATATAATAAACACCTTATCAGATGGTGCTTTCACATATCCTGACAGCATAAAAATGATTAACGCCAGTACAATTACCCCTACAACAATTACAATTGGATGTTCTAATAAAAATTCCATATTGCCTCCTCCTGATGTATCTTGTAACTATTCAGAGCCATGCAGATTTATACAAAATAGGCTTTTTCAAGCTTGCTTGATAAAGACTGTTTTTATAAATCTATATGGCGAGAAGCCATACATGAGCAAAAGTAAAGCCTTGAAGATGCGATTTTGCGAATGTAGCTCTGAATAGTTACTTTTTTTCGATTATACACTATTATTTTCTTCCTGTCGAGCCAAATCCACCCTCGCCGCGTTCTGTATCCTCAAGTTCCTCAACTTGATTGAATACTGCTGTAATATACGGTGTAATGACAAGCTGCGCTATTCTTTCTCCTGACTCAACCGATACTGGCACATTGCTGTGATTGTGAAGAGCAACCATTATCTCTCCGCGATAATCAGAATCAATTACACCTACTTTATTTGCCGGTGCAAGTCCTTTCTTACATGCAAGCCCGCTTCTTGCGTATACAAGTCCAGCATAACCTTCCGGTATCTCCATGGCAATGCCTGTCTTTACAAAATATGTCTCCCCCGGATTTATTGTAACGGCCTCCTCCATACACGCATACAGGTCTGCACCTGCCGCATATTCTGTTCCGTATGTTGGAATAACCGCATTATCGTTAAGCTTTTTTATATTTACGTTAAATTTCATTTTGTATTTTACCTTTCTGAATTTTCATCCCAAAGAACAACTTCACCTTTTTCAAGTGACTCTTGTACCATTATTATCCGCTGATTTGATGAACCCCTGAATCTGATTGATAAATCCTTAAGTTCCTCCACAAATTTTCCGTCAACCATAACGTCAATATATGACAAAAGTTCCTTTGTCTCAGGGTACTCATTTATCATTCGTCCCACAACATCTTTTTCAAAATCATATCCGGTAAAACACCAGACAGACTTATCAGGACATTTTTCCCTAAACTGTCTCAAAAGTGGCAGTATTCCCTGCTGATTTACATGTTCCATTGGCTCGCCGCCTAATATCGTAAGACCGGAAATATACGGATTATTTACATAATCAATGATGTAATCTATCTGTTCCTGCGTAAAAGGCTCACCGTAGTCAAAATCCCATGCCTCTTTATTGAAACAACCCTTACAGTAATGTGTGCAGCCGCTTACAAAGAGCGACATCCTTACTCCGGGACCGTTTGCTACATCCATTATCTTTATAGATGCATAATTCATGCTCATTCCGCCTTTCATTTTATTAATGACAATTCGCCGGCAAAAAATGCCGGCGAACTTATACTAGCAATGAAGCACTCTGGCTTTTATTTCTTTTGTCTTTCCTACATTCCAGAAATTCTCACCCAGATAGCCGCATGTACGTCTTGTAACATTCATCTTACTCTGATCCTTGTTATGGCACTGTGGACATTCCCACTCCATCTTATCATTTATCTGAATCTCTCCGTCATATCCGCATACATGGCAGTAATCTGACTTTGTATTAAACTCGGCATACTGGATATTGTCATATATAAACTTAACCATTTCCTCAAGAGCTTTTAAGTTATGACGCATATTCGGTATCTCAACATAAGATATGGCACCACCTGAAGATATTGTCTGGAACTGGCTCTCAAACTGGAATTTTGAGAACGCATCAATCTTTTCCCTTACATCAACGTGGTAAGAGTTTGTATAGTATCCCTTGTCTGTAATATCCGGTATATCTCCGAAACGTTCCTTATCAATACGGGCAAATCTGTAGCAGAGACTCTCTGCCGGTGTACCGTAAAGACCAAATGCAATACCTGTGTTTTTCTTCCATGTATCTGTAGCTTCACGAAGTCTGTTCATAACCTTAAGGGCAAACTCTGTTCCCTTAGGATCTGTATGGCTTACACCTGTCATAAGTTTTGTAACCTCGTAAAGTCCGATATATCCAAGTGAAATGGTTGAGTATCCGCCATGAAGCAGCTTGTCAATAGGTTCTCCCTTTTCAAGTCTTGCTATGGCACCGTACTGCCAGTGAATCGGGCTTACATTTGAAAGAGTACCTTCAAGTGCATGATGTCTGCACATAAGTGCCTCGAAACAAAGTGAAAGTCTCTCTTCCATAAGCTGCCAGAACAGTTCCTCATCACCCTGTGCGATAATACCAATCTGTGGCAGATTTATAGAGACAACGCCCTGATTGAAACGTCCTTCCCACTTATAATTGCCGTTCTCATCCTTCCAAGGGCTTAAGAAGCTTCTGCATCCCATACATGAGAATACATTTCCCTCATAATTCTCCCTCATCTTCTTTGCAGAAATATAATCAGGATAAAGTCTCTTTGATGAACATTCTACCGCAATTCTTGTAAGATAGTCATACTTTCCGCCGTTTAAGCAGTTACACTCATCAAGAACATATATAAGCTTAGGGAATGCAGGTGTAACATATACACCCTTCTCATTCTTAATTCCTTCGATTCTCTGCTTTAATATCTCTTCAATAATCATGGCCACTTCTTTTTCATACTCGTGACCTTCCTGAATATACATAAACACTGTTACGAACGGTGACTGTCCGTTTGTAGTCATAAGTGTATTTATCTGATACTGCATTGTCTGCACACCTGATTTAAGTTCATCCTGAACACGGTCATCAACGAGACTCTCAATAACTTCGTCCGATACGGAGTCCTTGTATATCTCACGATAGTGAGCTCTGTATTTGTCCGCACTCTTTCTCAAATATTTTCCTAAATGACTTATATCAACTGACTGACCGCCGTACTGGCTGCTGGCAACTGCAGAGATAATCTGTGTCATTACAGTACATGCAACCTGAAAGCTCTTTGGACTCTCAATAAGTTTTCCGTTCATAACAGTGCCGTTATCAAGCATGTCCCCTATATTTATAAGACAGCAGTTGAAAATACTCTGAAGGAAATAATCTGCATCATGGAAATGGAGAATTCCCTGCTCATGAGCCCTTGAAATCTTCTCAGGCAGGAGCACTCTCTTTGTTAAATCCTTTGATACCTCTCCTGCAATAAGGTCTCTCTGTGTGGATGCAACGATTGCATTCTTGTTGGAATTTTCTTCCATTACATCCTTATTGCTGTTTTTAATAAGGCTCATAATTGAATCATCAGTTGTGTTTGCCTTACGAACAAGTTCTCTTGTATATCTGTATTTTATATAAGCCTTTGCAAGTGTGAATTTCTTTTCAGCCATAATCTTCTCTTCGATTATATCCTGAATATCCTCCACATGCATGGTTTCCTGTCCTCTTGCTTCAATGGATGCGATAATGTTATATATCTTATCTTCACTTATACGCTCTCCGGCCTCTACCCCATCATTCGCTTTCTCAATAGCAATGGCAATCTTATTACGGTCATATTCAACCTGTCTGCCATCTCTCTTAATAACCTTCATTCTTCTTCTCCTTCTTCCGTGAATATATTATGGGCACAAAAATGTCTTTATCTATATCGGTCATTCCTGGAGAAATTATAACACCCAAATATATATTTGTCTACCAAATATGTGTACTATTTTAAATACAAACACAAGATATAGTACTTTTTCACCAGATGAGGTCAGTCCGACAAAAACTCTGCCAATACCATATTACTTACATCTATCCCCAGTTCTGTCAGGCATATTTTATCTCCATCTACCGAAACATTAAGAAGTCTCTCTTTTATAAGTTTGTCCGTTACATTACCATATATTGTGTCATAAGAGCATCCAAAATACTCTTCAAATTTCTTTTTCGATATGCCTTTAGTCATTCTCAGTCCCAGAAACATAAATTCCGCCATCATATCCTCTTTTGTCAGTATCTCCGTTTCCACTTCATCCCTTGCACCCTTCTCATTTATATGTTCCAAATATGCCTCATCAAATATTTTCATATATTCTTCAATATCCGTTACATTTTTCGTGCGTATATTGTCCATACAGGAAGATGCACCAAGCCCCAGTCCCAGATAGTCATCTCTCTCCCAGTAAGCCGTGTTATGGCGACACTCATATCCCCTTTTTGCATAGTTTGAAATCTCATATCTCTCGTATCCGTTATCCGACAAAATTCTTTTTGTCATATAATACATTTCCCTTTCGTCATCCTCATTGGGCAGCCCTGTCATTTTTCCTTCCCGCTCAAGAGCCGATATCCTTTCATAAAGAACTGTTCCCTCTTCAAGAATGAGACTGTATGCCGATATATGTTCCGGTTTAAGTACTGTCACCTTTTCAAGTGTGGATTTATATGAATCAATGGTCTGTCCCGGCAATGCACTCATTATGTCAATATTTATATTGTTAAAGCCACATTTCCTTGCCATTGTAAACCCTTCAAGAAACTGCTCATATGTGTGTATTCTGCCTATGCTCTTAAGTTCATTGTCATCTGCTGACTGCAGCCCTATACTGAGGCGGTTAATGCCGGCTTTCCTGTATATTTTTAGCTTTTCAGCAGAAAGAGTCCCCGGATTGCACTCCACTGTAATCTCAGCATTTTCTTCTATATAGAATTGTTCCCGTAACCGTTCCAATATGGCAACTGTTAGGCTTACGTCCAGTACAGACGGTGTTCCGCCTCCAAAAAAAACTGATGTCACGTGAATATTTCTACCTGATTTTCCGTAACGCCTTCCATAAAAAGATATTTCATTTAAAAGGCTTTTAACATATTTTTCTTTTGTTGCGACATCACCCTGCCCTGATAAAAAATCGCAGTAAAAGCATTTTTTTACGCAAAATGGTATGTGCACATATATAACCATATTTAGTCTCCTGTTTCTTTTTGTTTTATCTGATAACCCTGTGAAGCACCTCTGCAAGTACTTCCATGGCATTAAGTTCTTCCTGAAGAGTATTGTTTTGGGCTCCCACCTCAATCAGAACAGATTTGGGCCTTAGATGCAGATTATACTGATAGGCATCTATATAATTTCTTCTTGTAAACTCAGGATAACACTGTAGTGCCATAAGCTTCAACTGAAAACTAAATGCCAGATTATCTTTCCTGTATCTGTTATACAGATAATCAATATCTCCTGATTCACTGCTTCTGCTCACTCCGTTAAAAAACATTATCTTTGCAGTATCCTTTCCGTTAATATTCGTAACCAGCTTATCTGCGCCTTCTTTCAGACCATCTCTGTGAATGTCAAGGACAACCTCTATTGACGGATTATCCTGAAGTATCTGTTCAACTGTATACTCAGCATATGTATATGCCTTTGACCTGTCAAGTGAGCCTCCCTTTATGTCAAAATGTTCAGTACAGTGAATGACATTATATCCATACACTTCTGACAATATTTTTGCCAGATACGCTCCTACGGCTACTATTGATGTAGAATCATCTCCCTGAATCGAATCCACAAATCCTTCCTGGGAATGGGTATGATATATCAGTATCTGTGGCTTGCTGTTATCTGTCTTAAGTGTCATGTCTTGTGCCAGCATCTCCTCCGCCACAAGATCGCTTTCTATAACTTTTGCCCTCGAAGGAACAGTATAAAGCTTAGACATGAGAAAATCAAAATCAGAAAGCTGCTCCATACTATATGCAATACCTGCATCCGATACCGCAGGAATCACATACCCAGGTGAGTCGCTTACCTGTATTTCATTGCCGGTGGCACTCTCAGGCTGTGATGTAGTCTGTATTTCAACTGTTGTCTGTTCCTGTGTTTCTTCATTAACGTTATTGTCGGAAACTATTGTACCACTAAATTCTTCTGTGGTATATGACGGATCGTAATATGTAAGTGAAATTTCCGTGGCAATCTCATCAACATAGGCATAAAGATTACTTTGCCTGTTTATTGCATCCATTATTTCCAAGGCTGCATCTTTGCCGTTTTCCCCATTTATACTTCCCGAATACAAAAATGCATTGTATTCCTTTGCAGTTATAAATCGGTATAATGACACAGTTCCCTTTCCCGCTATATCACAAATTTTTTCACCGGCCCACTTAAGGCTCGAATCCATTCCCGTCACCTTACATATAACCATATTAAAAAAAGAAACAAGAATCACAAGCATAAGACAAACTGCTGCCGGCTTATAAAGCTGCCTTTTTCGTCTCACCTGTGAATGTCTGTTTCTCACATATCTTATAAACATTACTTTCCTCCGCATATTTTACATTGTTATCTGAATGATTCACATCTATAAAATATGCGGATAAAATCTTATTTATACCTCATTGTTCCGCAAATACCCTGTTTATTCCCAATGCAACCGTTTCCGCCATAAACTGAATGTTCTCGTCGATATCTTTAGGTGTTACAAACATTGTTCCAATCTGGGGTTCCAATAATTCCTTTATCAACTGATGCTTTTCCCTGTCCGAAAACTCATCAAGCACTCTTGACATTCCCTGCCCTGCCTGCGTTGTTGAAGATGCCAGTATCTTTATCATTGCATCCATTGTATCGCTTACTATTGTAGCGGCATCTATCACCGTAGGAATTCCCACAGCAATAACCGGAACACCAAGGGTTTCCTTATTCAGACCTCTTCTGTGGTTTCCGACACCCGAACCGGGACTGATTCCCGTATCGGCAATCTGTATTGTTGTATTAAGCCGCTTTGTGCTTCTTGCAGCCAGTGCGTCTATGGCGATAACCACATCCGGCTTAATCTGCGACACTATCCCTGCTACCATCTCAGCCGATTCCATTCCTGACTGTGCCATAACACCGGGAATCATGGCTGACACACCCTTACTCTTTTTATGTCTCTCCTTCAGCATATAAATATGTCTGCTGACTTCAAGATTTGAAATCACGTAAGGGCCTAATGCATCAGGTGTAACATCTCTGTTACCCAGTCCTACCACAAGAACTGACAGATCTTCTGCCTTCTTATTTTCCCCGGATGGGAGCATATGCTTTATCTCCCTTGCCAATGCACCTGCTACGGATTTCATTCTTCCGGTATCATATCCCGCTGTCCTTATATCCTCCGCCTCAATAGTAATATATGTGCCCTTTGGCTTATTCATTGCTTTGGCACCGTCATCTGTACAGATTTCCACCTTTGTTATTGTGACACCATATTTTGCATCATAACTCTCATTTATCTTCACACCGGAAATCTCAACATCATGTCCCTCAAACTGCTCCTTGTTCTCCACTGCAAGATCAGTGTGTATACTGAATATGTTTACTGTATTTTCCCTGTCTTTCATGTCTCCACCATCCTACTAAAGTTACTCTCATTTTACATCAATAGGATGTTCACTATAAACTTTTTTTATGCAACAGGCAGATTCTTTAAAATATCCTCCAAAACTTCCATATATCCCGGCTCATTTAATATTTCGTGTCTCATACCTTTATATAATTTTGTTTCAATCTTTGTATATCCTACTTTTCTCATTACATCGACTGATTTTTCAAATACGTCCCTGTTTATAAGACACGGATCTTCCTCTCCTGAAATAAAAAATATTTTTAACCCTTTATTTTCCATACTCCATTTTCTCTTGGAATACACCATTGTCTGAAGTTCACATAGGGTATGATGACCGTTTAATGTAAACATAAATCCACACTTAGGATTTTTGTTGTATTCCTCCACAACTTTCATATCACTACACATCCATGAATTAGGCACGTTCTCTCCCGCAAACTTTTTACTATAAGACCCTACCATAAGATTATTGACAAATCTGTCAACATCATGCTCGTCCTTAAACACCGAGATAAGTTCAATAATACATTTTCCCAGATATCTAAGTTTTCTCACCGAAGGGCAGCCTGCCGCTATGAGAAAATCAATATCTGCATCATATTTTTTTGTGTATGCCCTTACAATCAGTGCCCCCATACTGTGTCCGAACAGTGTAACAGGAAGGTCGGGATAATTATTCTTTATAAAAATGGTAACTGCATGTATGTCTTCCACAAGGAGATTTGCGCCGTCATCTCCTATGTAACCCAAATCTTTCTCAAATTGGACATTTTCTCCATGTCCTCTTAAATCACTGATAACGCAGACGAAGCCTCTGTCCGTAAAAAATTTTATGGCTCTTTCATAGCGTTCCTTTACCTCGCACATACCATGTACAAACTGTATCACGCCTTTTCTCGCCGTATAGTTATCCGGAAGATATACCTTTGTCACTATGGGAAGATCCTCAAGTTTCTTATATTTTTCATATTCTGTTGTATACATTAAATCTAATCCTCCGTTTTCTACTGACGTATGTCATCAAACAGCATAGGACACATATCTTTTGTCATTTTAAGATTTCCTCTGCCTTTTCCTATCTGAATGTCAGGCTTTATTGCCCCGTGAAAATCCGAGCCTCCTGTGATATAAAGTCCGTGACGCTTTGCAAGTTTTCTTAAGAACTCGTCATCCTCTAAACTGTTGAGAGAATACACCGCCTCAATTCCCTGCAAGCCGTAACTCATCAGCATCACAATAACACTCTCAACTCTCTCATGTGTCAACTTATACAGCATGGGATGTGCCAGAACCGGATGTCCTTTGGCATCAATAATCATTTTAACAGCCTGTTCCGGTGTCACTTTCTCCCGTGGTACATAGCACGGACAACCGGGATTAAGATACTTTGCAAATGCTTCTTCCTTTGATTCCACATACCCTTCGTCCAAAAGATATTTTGCAAAATGAGCTCTTGTAATTGAATTATCTCCAAACCTCTCAAGAATCATCTCCCAGGTAATATCAAAGCCCTGCTGTCTTATTTTTTCTGTCATTTTTAAGTTTCGCTCATGGCGGCTGTCTCTGCATACTTTAATCTTCCCTGCAAAGTTTTTATCTCTGTAATCAATATCAAACCCCAGAATATGAAGGTCACCGCCCTTATAGTCCGCAGAAATCTCAATTCCCGGTATAATCTCCACTCCGTATTTTTCTCCTGCGGCAAGTGCCTCCTCTATACCGTCTACAGTGTCGTGGTCCGTCAGTGCAATTGCAGAAAGACCCGATTTTGCAGCAAGCTTGACCACATCAGCAGGTGACATGGTTCCGTCTGAGATATTTGAATGAACATGTAAATCTATATACTCTTCCATAAGCATTCTGCCTTTCAAAAATGTAAAAAATCAACCCTTACTAAAATAATAAGGGTTGATTAAAAACATGTCAATGACGTTTTTTCTACTTTAAATCCATAACATTTTCGGCAGTCATTGGTTCAAAAACTCTTGTCTTATTTATAGACTTTTCTTTCTCTTTTACCTTTGCACGCTGTTCTGCCTCCTTGCAGAAATACATCTGAGCAGCTACAGGCTTCTTTCCGCGTCTGTCAACCTTCCGGTATACTCCATCCTTGCCCATTATGTGAGCCTTAACGTTGTCTGACAACTGTATATCCAGAATATGGATTACCTCTTTCTTTAACTCCGGATCCTCCACAGGGAAAAGTATCTCTACACGCTTATCAAGGTTTCTAGGCATCCAGTCGGCACTTCCCATATAAACTTCTTCCTTTCCACCATTGTGGAAATAAAAGATACGGCTGTGTTCCAAAAATGTTCCGACTATGGAACGGACACGAATATTTTCACTCAGTCCCTCAATTCCTGCCCTGAGACAGCAGATTCCCCTGACGACAAGATCAATTTGTACTCCCGCCCGGCTTGCCTCATAAAGAAGCATTATGGTATTTTTATCGCAGAGAGAATTCATCTTTGCCTTGATAAATGCCTTCTTTCCGGCCTTTGCATTAGCTGTTTCCCTCTTAATAAGAAACTCAAATCTCTCACGGAGCCACAGTGGTGCCAATGACAGTTTATTCCAAACCTCAGGCTCTGAATATCCTGAAAGCATGTTAAACACGGCTGTTGCATCCTCACCTATTTTTTTATTGCATGTGAGAAGTCCCATATCTGTATACAGTTTTGCCGTTGCATCATTGTAATTACCGGTTCCCAGATGGACGTATCTCTTTATGCCGTCCTTTTCCTTTCGCACGACAAGTGTTATCTTGCTGTGTGTCTTAAGGCCTCTCAGACCGTATATTACATGGCATCCTGCCTTTTCAAGCATCTTTGCCCAGTTAATGTTATTCTCCTCATCAAATCTTGCTTTAAGCTCAACAAGGACAGATACCTGTTTGCCGTTCTCAGCCGCTTCTGCCAGAGATGCAATAATAGGTGAATTACCGCTGACTCTGTACAACGTCTGCTTAATAGCAAGCACCTTTTCATCCTTTGCTGCCTGACGTATAAAGTCGACAACAGGGTCAAAACTCTGATACGGATGATGGAGAAGAATATCACCTTTCCTGATGGATGCAAATATACTCTCATCAGGACTTATGGCAGGATTAGGCTGCGGTATATATTTTTTCTCCTTCAAATGTGAAAATCCATCTATTCCGTACAGTTTCATAAGGAATGTAAGGTCAATCGGTCCGTTTATGTTATATACATCGCCTTCATGTACATCAAGCTCCTTTTTAAGCTTCTTTAAGAGCCTTTTATCCATTCCCTCCTCAACTTCAAGTCTTATTGCCTCACCCCACTGACGCTTTTTTAGCTGCTTTTGTATCTCTTTTAATAAGTCCGCAGCATCCTCTTCGTCTATTGTAAGGTCAGCATTTCTCATAACTCTGTACGGGTGTGCACAAACAACCTTATAATTAAGAAACAACTTATCAATATGGCGCTCAATAATTTCTTCAAGAAGAATAACTGTTGTCTCTCCCTCTGTGGATGAAGGTATCTGAACAAACCTTGGAAGTCCTGACGGAACCTGAACTGTTGCAAATTCCAGTTCTTTTTCCTTATCCTTGCCCTTTCCCTTTTCTTTCCTGTTAAGGTCTTCTCCGGGAAGTTCTTCTTTTGCACGTTTTCTTAAATCATCGGCTTTCTGCTTTAAATCATCGGCACTTTCCAGAAGAGCACCTATGTTAAGAGACTTGTTTCTTATAAGAGGAAACGGTCTTGACGAGTCAACCGCCATAGGTGTAAGCACCGGATATACGTTTTCTTCAAAATATTTGTCAACAAATGCTTTCTGCTCTTCCGTAAGTTTCTCGTGAGCTCTTACCACCTTAAGCTTCTCTGCTTTCATCTGCGGTCTGAGGGAACGGTTATACGTATTGTACTGTGCCTCTACCAGCTCATGAGTCTTATCATTTATAAGCTGAAGCTGCTCCGTCGGTGTAAGACCTGCTATATCAGGCTTGTCAAATTCAGCATTGACCATATCCTTAAGTGACGCAACCCTTATCATAAAGAATTCATCAAGATTTGACGCGGTAATGCTTAAAAATTTCATCCTTTCAAATAACAGATTTTTCGTATCCTTAGCCTCTCCCAGTATTCTAAAGTTAAAGTCAAGCCAGCTCAACTCTCTGTTAATAAAATTGTCTTTTCTGCCAATATCTGATTCCTTTTCTTTTGCCATAAACTACCTCCAATACAAACTATTCTCCGGCTCTTTCCTCCTGACCCAGCACATAATTGATAAACTGCTGTGCAGTTCTGCCTGAAATTCCGCCGTGACTAAGCTCCCATGCATTAGCCTTCATTAACAACTCTTCTTTTCCCATCTTTACGCCGTATTTATCTGCGAGAACACTAATTATGTTCTGGAATTCTTTCTTATCAGGACGTGAGTAACAGATTGTCACACCGAATCTGTTTACAAGTGACAGTTTCTCCTGTACAGTATCATTTGTATGCAAATCCTGGTCTCTGTCTTCCTTATCCTGCCATTTTTCTCTCACGAGATGGCGTCTGTTTGATGTTGCATATATAAGCACATTATTCGGCTTTTTGCTTAATCCGCCTTCAATAATGGCTTTCAGATATTTATATTCAATCTCATAATCCTCAAAAGACAAATCATCCATGTATACAATAAACTTATAATTTCTGTCCTTAACCTGCTCTATAATCTTTGACAGTTCCTTAAACTGGTGCTTATACACCTCTATCATTCTAAGACCCCTGCCGTAATATTCATTAAGGATTGCCTTAATACTTGAAGACTTTCCTGTTCCGCTGTCACCATATAAAAGGGCATTGTTTGCCGCCCTGCCGCACAGGAAATCTTCCGTATTGTCTATAAGCTTTTTCTTTTGAATCTCATATCCAACCAAATCATCAAGGTAAATGTGCTCTATACTTGTAATCGGCACCAGTACCGGTTTCTCATCATCATCCATCTCTATACGAAACGCCTTGTTAAGACCAAGCTTTCCCACACCTGTCTCATAATAAAAATCAACTACATATTTGTAGAAATCCATTATATCACAGGCAGACGAAAGTTTTTCTGCAAGCTGACATATGCTGTCCCTCACACGTTTGTTAAACACCTTACTGTTACCGTTTTTATGTTTATATTCTACCAAAAAACCAAAACAATTAACATCAAATCTATTGTCTATTTCTGTTAAATCTATGTTAAATAATTCCATGAAAATCTGAAAGTCATTCATGGCTATACGGTTAATGGAACCTTCCGTATCGCCTGATTTCTCACATGACATGGAAAATGCATTCTCATTGTTAGCCAGAAGGAACGCAAGAAATGAATGATACAGATTGCCTTCCAGCCCATAGCTGTCGGTCACTTCAATAAGCTTATTGACACACTCATATGCCTTTTTTATCGTCTCCTCCTTTGTAAACCCCGGCAGAACACCGTCACCGTAAACACAGGCATTAATAATGTCCGCCATACCGTAAAAAATATCGTTATAAACAAAATTCTTATAAAGCATCAACCTGTCTGTATGTATCATCTTCTCTATCTCCTTTTTAAAAATTACCTAACACTTTGATGGAGAGTGCTTCTGCACCTATACCCTTAAGTGCATTTCTTACGGCTGCATCTCCCAGTTTTCCGTCAAAGTCTACGAAGAAACGGTACTCCCACTTTCTTCCCTCTATAGGTCTTGACTCTATCTTTGTCATATTAAGATTATTAAAGATAAAGTGTGAAAGTATGTTGTAAAGGGAACCACTCTCATGGGCAATCTCAAAACATATGCTTACCTTTCCCGCACTCTCCTGATAAACTTTATTTTTCCCTACAATTACAAATCTTGTCGTATTCAAATCACTGTAATTAACCTTTTCCTTAAGAACCTTAAGTCCGTAAAGCTTCGCAGCCCTGACACTTGCTATTGCGGCATGTGTCTTATCATTTTCATCTGAAACTTTCTTTGCACTGACAGCATTATTTGACAGACTTATCTGCTGCCACCCTCTGTGCTCCTCTAAAAACTTTGCACTCTGCATTAACGACTGCGGATGAGAATATACAACCTTTATATCGTCAATCTCTGCATCTTTTGTTCCCAAAAGTGCATGTTCCACCTTTACAAATGTCTCAGCTGCAATGTAATTGTCATACTCTACAAGCAGGTCATAGACCTGACTTACTATTCCTGCTGTAGAATTTTCTATAGGAAGAACTGCATAATCGGCTTTTCCCGACTTGACTTCCTCCATGGCATCTCTCCATGACTCCACATGATACATATCGCATGTCTCGCCAAAATACTGGCATACCGCGTCATGTGCATACGCTCCCTCAAGTCCCTGATACACAACTCTTACATTTTCTGTGTCTAAACTTTTTATCTCCTTAAAATCAATGACATTATCAATATCGTTTTTCACATTATGCTTCTCTAATATCTGATACTGGAGTTTCCGGCTCATTGCCATTATCTGCTTAAAGAGTTCTTCAACTCCTTTCTTATTAAAACTGTTTCCGGCAAGTGCCATGACCTTATCAATCTTTTCTTTCTCCCTGTCAGTATCAAGCACCTGTTTACCGTTTTCTATTTTATACTCTGCAACATTACCGCAAAGTTCCATTCTCTTTTCAAAAAGTTCCACAATCTCTCTGTCTATCGTGTCAATCTCGTTTCTTATTTCACCTAAATCCAACATAAAACTTCCATCCTTTTTGCTTCTGATTTACAGTATATCTTATCACTATTTATCCAAAATCGCCATATATTTCTTTTTTTTGTTGATTTTTAGAAAGATTGTGATAAAATTCTAATCGCGGCTGCGATGCGGTCGCATATCACATTAACATATCAAACGCAAAGAAAGAGGTATTTTATGATAACCAAAAGAGAGGACGTAAGAAATATCGCCATTATTGCACACGTTGACCATGGCAAAACAACACTTGTTGACGAACTCTTAAAGCAGAGCGGAACATTCCGACAGAATCAGGAAGTTGCCGAGAGAGTAATGGACTCAAACGATATTGAAAGAGAGCGTGGAATCACCATTCTTTCAAAAAACACAGCCGTATATTATAAGGATACAAAGATAAATATTATCGATACTCCGGGCCATGCTGATTTCGGTGGCGAGGTTGAGCGTGTACTTAAAATGGTTAATGGTGTTATCCTTGTGGTTGATGCCTTCGAAGGTGCAATGCCACAGACAAAGTTTGTTTTAAGAAAAGCTTTGGAAATGAACCTGCCGGTTATCGTATGTATAAATAAAATTGACCGTCCTGAAGCAAGACCTACAGAGGTTATTGACGAGGTTCTTGAGCTTTTCCTTGAACTCGATGCTTCAGATGAGCAGCTCGACTGCCCGTTTGTCTATGCTTCGGCAAAAGCCGGTCATGCTGTTTTAGAGCTTGATGATACACCTGAAAACATGATTCCTCTCTTTGAGACAATCATCAACTATATTCCTGCACCGGAAGGTGACCCGGACGCTGGTACACAGATGCTTATAAGCACAATAGATTACAATGAGTACGTTGGCCGTATCGGTGTCGGTAAAATTGACAACGGCACACTGAAGGTTAATCAGGAGGTTCTCCTTGTAAACCACCATGACCCTGAAAGAAAACAGCGTGTAAAGGTAAGCAAGCTCTACGAGTTTGAAGGATTAAACCGTGTGGAAGTATCAGAAGCAGGCATCGGTGCAATCGTTGCCGTATCAGGTATTGCTGATTTGAAAATCGGTGATACACTCTGCTCACTTGAAAATCCTGTTGCCATTCCTTTCCAGAAGATTTCAGAGCCTACAATTGCAATGCAGTTTATGGTAAATGACAGTCCCCTTGCAGGTCAGGAAGGAAAATTTGTCACATCAAGACATCTTCGCGACAGACTTTTCAGAGAATTGAATACTGACGTTTCGCTCCGTGTTGAGGAAACAGACACTACCGAGAGCTTTAAGGTATCAGGCCGTGGTGAGCTTCACTTATCTGTCCTTATTGAAAATATGAGACGTGAAGGTTATGAGTTTGCCGTATCAAAGGCTGAGGTATTATATAAGAAAGATGAAAACGGAAAACTTCTTGAGCCTATGGAAATCGCTTATGTTGATGTTCCTGAAGAATTTGCAGGAAATGTTATAGAAAAGCTTTCAGGCAGAAAGGGTGAACTCCGCGGAATGTCTACTGCAAACGGCGGATATCAGAGACTTGAATTCTCTATTCCTTCAAGAGGTCTCATCGGATACCGTGGAGAGTTCATGACCGACACAAAAGGTAATGGTATTATTAACACCGCATTTGACGGATACGGCCCATACAAGGGAGACATACAGTACAGAAAGCAGGGTTCTCTCATCGCATTCGAGTCAGGCGAAGCCATTACTTACGGTCTCTACAATGCCCAGGAGCGCGGTACTCTCTTTATCGGACCGGGTGAAAAGGTATACTCAGGAATGATTGTCGGACAGACAGGTAAATCTGAGGATATCGAAGTAAATGTATGTAAGAAGAAACAGCTTACAAACACACGTGCTTCAGGTTCCGATGATGCATTAAAACTCACACCTCCAAGAATATTAAGTCTTGAGCAGTGCCTTGAGTTTATTGATACAAACGAACTTTTGGAGATTACACCGAAGAGCCTTAGAATCAGAAAGAAGATACTTGATCCAACTCTCAGAAAGAGAGCCGAAAGAAACAATAATGCATAATCATTAATATAAGCCGCGAAAACAATCTTAGTTTTCGCGGCTTTTGACATCTTATGCAAAGCTTAATTCGTCAGGTTGTGAGGCTGCAAAAAAGTCAGCCTTTGCCATTTCAAACGCACGAAGAAAACTACTGTAAAACACATTCTCCGTCAACAACTATATAGTACACTTCTTCTCCTCTTTCCATAAGAGTCCTTCCCGCAGTTCCTTCCGTAATCTTATTGCAAAACTCCTTCTCCTGCTCTGACGGCACTATGACATCGACCTCAACGTTTTCGGTATATCTTGTGTCGACGCAATTTATTCCCATACTTCCCATTATATACTGTATCTTTCCTATTCCATTATAATCTGTGCGAAGGGTCATTTTTACTCCCTGCCTTTTTTCAGCAACCTTTGAAGCTGCAAGTCCGGCTTTCACCGCTGCCTGATATGCTCTTACAAGGCCGCCTGTTCCAAGAAGTATACCACCGAAATATCTTGTGACCACGACTGCCACATTATGTACACCTTCTCCCAGAAGAACCTCAAGCATAGGCTTTCCTGCCGTACCAGCCGGTTCACCGTCATCATTACACCTGGTAAACTCGTTATTTTTCCCTATAACCGCTGCTGCACAATTGTGCCTTGCATCCCAATTTTTCTTCTTTATCTCATCTATGAAATCCGAAGCCTCTTCCTCACTGTTTACAGGCTTAACGTAGGCAATAAATCTTGATTTCTTCTCTTCAATCTCTCCCACTCCGCCTTCATATACTATCTTAAATCCATTTTCAGACATTATTGTCTCCTATTCTTATATTTCCTTGGCAGATTATGTTGCAAAAGCCCAACTAAAATCTTCTTTCGACATAATTTAGATTGGACTTTTACGCCTTAATCATACCTTAATACGTCCCAAAATAAAACACTTTATTTTGGCCCTTATCTTTGGTATAATAATCGATGTTTATGTCTAAACTTTAATAGCGATTACATATTTTGGTTATATGTATGGAGGTAGCAAATGAATTTTGGAAAGAACAATGTAATAAAGAAACACAAAGACCTTGTCTCCACACCTAAAAGGCTCAAGACAAAGGTGATTGTAACATTATTTAAAGTTGCACTTTTTGCAGTTGTGCTCCTAATCGGAGCAACGGGTTTTCTCGGCCTGGGCGTCATAAAGGGAATTCTTGACGGAGCTCCCAATATAGAAAACATAAATATTGCTCCCGTAGGTGAAGCTACAAAAATTTATGACTGTGACGGAAATCTTATGGATACTCTCATAACTGACGGTTCAAACCGTGTTCCCGTTTCACTTGACAAGATCCCCGTTTACTTACGATATGCGTTTATCGATATTGAAGATGAACGTTTTGAAACCCATAACGGAATCGATATAAAAGCAATTTTCCGTGCTGCTTATCAGACTCTTCTTCAGGGCGATGCCCAGGGAGGAAGTACCATAACACAGCAGCTTTTAAAGAATAACGTTTTCGAGAGTGGCGGTTTTGAAAACTCCAAAGGTGCTCTCATGAAACGTAAAATTCAGGAGATATATCTTGCCCTCCAGCTTGAGGAGAACATAAGCAAGGATATTATTCTTGAAAATTACTTAAACACTATTAACTTAGGAAGTGGCTGTTACGGAGTGCAGGCAGCTTCACAGCGGTATTTCAACAAGGATGTGTCTGAATTAACCATATCAGAGTCCGCTGTTATCGCTGCCATTACCCAGAACCCTTACGGTTACAATCCGATATATCACCCTGATGAAAATGCCAAAAGAAGAGCCCGCGTTCTTGAATACATGCAGAAGAATGGTCATATAACTGACGCCGAGTACAAGGAAGCACTGGCAGACAATGTGTACGACAGGATACAGCAGACAAGCGTAATTACCGCAGATAATTCTCCATATTCATACTTTGTTGATGAACTTATAAAGCAGGTTATTAATGACTTGCAGGAGCAAAAGGCTTATTCGTATACACAGGCATGGAATGCTCTGTACAGCGGAGGTCTGAAAATATATTCCACACAGGATTCTACAATGCAGCAGATATGTGATGAGGAGACAAACAACGACGAAAATTATCCTGATGATATTTACTACTCTTTCGAGTGGGCATTATCAGTCAGTCTGCCTGAACCTGACGAGTACGGCAACAAACAGATAAATTATTCACAATACAGCATTGTGTCATATTACAGAAAGGTTCTTGGAGATAAGGATTTCAAGCTTATATTTAGAAATAAAGAGGATATACAGGCTTGTATTGATACATTTAAGCAGGAGGTCATGAAAGAAGGTGTTACTTCCCTCGGAGAAAGACTCACCATAACCATACAGCCACAGGTTTCCTTTACTATCATGGACCAGTCGACAGGTTATGTAAAGGCAATAGTAGGCGGTCGTGGTGAAAAGACCGGAAGCCTCTCCCTTAACCGTGCCACAACTGCAAAGAGACAGCCCGGTTCCTGCTTTAAGGTTCTTGCCGCCTATGCTCCTGCAATCGACAGATACGGCTATACACTTGCTTCTGTCATCGAGGACTCTCCTTTCTACTACAGTTCGGGACGTCTCGTAAATAACTGGTGGGATAAAAACACTTCACTTCCTGCAAGTGAGCGTACTTACCGCGGATTGCAGAACTTTAGATATGCCATAGCAAACTCTATGAACGTTATGACGGTAAAACTTCTGGTTGCCATCACTCCTGATGCCGGTTTTGAATACCTTAAGGATTTTGGTTTTACCACTCTTATTGAAAGCAGAAAAAATGATGACGGAACATATGATACTGACATAAATGAATCCCTTGCCCTCGGTGGTCTTACGGATGGTGTCACAAATATGGAACTCTGTGCCGCATATGCCGCCATTGCCAACGGCGGAGAATATACAGAGCCTATATATTACACAAGAGTGCTGGATAACTCGGGAAGAGTTATTCTTGAAAAGGAGCCTCAGACACATCAGGTACTCAAGGAATCAACCGCATATATCTTAACTCAGGCAATGCATGAGGTTGTCACTACAGGAACCGGTACTACGGCAAACGTAGAAAATATGTATGTAGCCGGAAAGACAGGAACAACATCAAGCAGCTATGATATCTGGTTTGCCGGATATACACCATACCTCACTGCTACTATATGGAGCGGTTTTGATGAAAACAAGGCACTTGGCAACACAAGCTATCACCTGACAATATGGCGAAAGATTATGTCGCGAATCAACGAGGCAAAAGGCTATAGCTATGCCGAATTCAAGCAACCCGACTCAGTTGTTACCGCACAGGTTTGCGCAAAATGCGGTCTTCTCCCTATCAATGGTTTATGTGACCGTGATCCTGAGAAGAATATGATTATTACGGAATATTTCGCAGTAGGCACCGTTCCAACCGAAACATGTGTATGTCATGAGGAACGGAAAATCTGCGTTGACTCAGGAATGCCGGCAACTGACAAATGTCCGAATACAACAACCAATGTATACAGGGTAAGATATCAGGGTAAAGATGGCACCACATGGGATACACCATACGTCTTCCCTGAAAATGCTGAAGGCAGCTACTGCAATCTTCACCAATAAACATTTTGTTACCTTAAAATGACTAAAAATTAATTATATCGTCAATAATACCTCTAACAGGATTAAAATCCTGTTAGAGGTATTTTTTTGAAAGGAGCAATTACCATATGCCTGAAACAGTTTACGTGAAAATAACTCTTTCTTCAAAGGTACATAAGGTACATGTAACCGTAGGTGATGTTGCAAAGGTATACTGCGAAGATAAGAATATTACAAACAAAGTAAAATCTCTTAGAATATATACTTTCCACAATCCTAAAGATAACCGTGTTGTTTTCTCATCAATGAAACTCATTGAGATTATATGCACACACTGTCCGAATGTAGACGTAACACATATTGGTGAGCCTGATTTTGTCATTGAATACCAGCCGATTAATCAAAAAAAGCTTATTCCTCCATGGGTAACAGCTCTAATCTGCACAATAATTATCTTCTTTGGTTCAGCCTTCACAATAATGACATTTAATACAGATGTATCTGTGCCTGAGTTATTCACGGATATATATGAGGATATAACCGGCGAGCCCCACAAAGACGTAACAATTCTGGAAGTGTCCTACTCTATCGGAATAGGCCTCGGAATCATTATATTTTATAACCATTTCGGTAGCAGAAAAATCACCAAAGACCCTACTCCTATTGAACTTGAGATGCGAAAATATGAAACGGAAATCAAAACTGCTCTCGTAGACGGTGTCTCAAAAAAGGAGGACTTTATAGATGTGGACTGATTATATCATTCTCGCCGTCATAGGTCTTTCGGGTGGTTTTGCCATTGCAGGAGGTGTATTTGCACTTATCACTTCCATAGGTGTTATTCCCCAGATTGCAGATGTTACCCATACAGCCTCATATGTAAGAACATATGAAATGTCCGTACTGGCAGGCGGTGTTTTGGGAAGCATAGCAACAACCATACCGTTCTCTCTGTCACTTCCCGTATGGGTTATGGGTATTGCAGGTATTTTTTCCGGGGTATTTCTGGGTTGTCTTGCAACCGCACTTGCTGAAGCCCTAAACGTCACTGCCATATTTACAAGAAGGCTCAATCTTCATACAGGACTGCCCTGGATTGTGCTGTCAATGGCTCTTGGCAAAACCATAGGCTCCCTCATCTATTTTTACATGCATTATCACCCATTTTAATAAAGGAGGTACTATTTAATGAATTCAGAAAAAGGAAAATCAATTGAGGCATTGGATAAAGCCGTAAACACCGATGATAAACAAATTCAGACAAAAAGTTATGAAGAATATGTAAAACAGGTTACTCCCACAAAAAGTCTTCCCTTAAATATGTTAAAAGCTTTTATTGTCGGAGGCATAATCTGCTGTATTGGCCAATTTATCTTAAATCTGCTCACATCATACGGAATGAGTAAGGATGATGCCGCCTCTTGGACAAGCCTGCTACTTGTAGCTTTGGCAGTTATACTGACCGGCTTCGGACTCTACTCAAAGCTTGGAGAATTTGCCGGTGCCGGTTCACTTGTACCCATCACGGGATTTGCCAACTCCGTTGCTTCATCTGCCATAGAATTTAAGAAAGAAGGCCAGGTATTTGGTATCGGATGCAAAATTTTCACCATAGCAGGGCCTGTAATTCTCTATGGCATTTTCAGCAGCTGGATACTTGGCATTATCTATTTAATATTAAAAAATTGCGGGGTGATATAATGAATGAAAATAAACAGTTTACGGGACGTCAGAGTATATCTTTCTACAAACCGCCATATATACAGGGTTATACTTCCGTAGTCGGCAAAAAAGAGGGGGATGGTCCTCTTGGCAAATATTTTGATCAGATTGAAACTGATGATATGCTTGGCTGTGATTCCTGGGAGGAAGCCGAGAGTGCTCTGCAGGCAGAGACAGTCCAGATGCTTCTCCACAAAACCGGACTTGAGCCTTCATCCGTTCGATATGCATTTGCCGGTGATTTGCTTGGTCAGCTCATGGCAACCTCCTTCGGACTTGAAAACTATAATATCCCTTTATTCGGACTTTACGGCGCATGCTCTACAATGGGTGAAGCCCTCTCCCTTGCAGCCATGACAGTTGCAGGAGGCTATGCAGACAAAGTTCTTGCCCTTGCATCCAGCCATTTTGCAAGTGCCGAAAAAACATTCCGTTTTCCTCTGGGATACGGAAGCCAGCGAAAATTCTGTGCCACGTGGACCGTCACAGGGTGCGGTGCACTCATTATAGGAAGCGACAGGGGAGCTGCCAGAATAACAGGTATAACAACAGGTAAGATTGTTGATTACGGTCTAAAAGAAAAAGACAACATGGGTGCCTGTATGGCCCCTGCAGCCGCTGATACAATATTTAACAATCTCTCTGATTTTAACCGTTCACCCGACCATTATGACAAAATAATAACCGGTGACCTTGGATATGTCGGTCAGACAATTCTTTTGGATATTTTAAAAGCAAAAGGCTACGACATAAGTAATGTTCACATGGATTGCGGCATAGAAATGTTTGACATTAACACTCAGGCGACAAATGCCGGCGGCTCCGGTTGCGGATGTTCCGCTGCAACCCTTTGCGGATATATTTTAAATCAGATTGAGAAAAAGGTCTGGAAACGTGTTCTCTTTGTCCCTACCGGTGCCCTCCTGTCACCTGTCAGTGCAAACGAAGGAAACTCAATCCCCGGCATAGCTCACGGTGTTGTTATTGAATCAGCTTAATCATTTGAAAGGAATTGAAAACAATATGGATTATATAAAAACCTTTTTGGTAGGCGGCATCATATGTGCCATTGTACAGATATTCATAGACAAAACAAAACTTCTGCCCGGAAGAATAATGGTAGGCCTTGTGGTTATAGGTTCAATTCTGGGTGCCATCGGTATCTATCAGCCGTTTATTGACTGGGCAGGTGCCGGAGCAAGCGTTCCACTCCTGGGTTTTGGTAATACCCTTTTCAAAGGTGTCAAGGAAGCCGTTGACAACGAAGGAATTCTCGGTCTTTTCATCGGAGGATTCAAGGCCAGCGCTGTGGGCATATCCTCTGCATTGATATTCTCCTATATAGCGTCATGGATATTTGACCCCAAAGCATCATAGGAGGGGGATTGCAGAATTGCAAACAACCACCATTTCCGATATTTTTTCCCCCTTTAGGTGGGGTTTTTGACAAATTTCTCCATTTTTCTTGACTTTTTGTACAAAAAAAACTATTCTACTACCAGATGGAAAACATCTAAAAGAGTTTAGGAGGAATTTAAAATGGATAACATGAATTCAAATGTTGCTTTCGATAGCAATGACGTAGCACAGAACAAGGTAATGGGCATACTTGCTTATATTGGTTTTCTTTTCCTTGTACCACTTTTTGCAGCAAAGGATTCACCATACGCTCGTTTCCACACAAACCAGGGATTAGTTCTCTTTATCGTTGAGTTTGCTTGGGGCATTGTTTACGGTGTAATATCATTTGTACTTGGCATGGTAGGACTTGGTTTCCTCGCTGCTATCCTTGCAATTGTAAATCTTGTTTTCTTATCACTTATGATTATCGGTATCATCAATGCATGCAACGGAACAGCTACAAAGCTCCCAGTTATCGGAAACATCACAATTTTAAAATAATATAATCAGTACCACCAGCTTAGCTGGTGGTTTGCTCTGCGGCTACAAGCCTGTGATACCTGCCAGCTCTAAAGAGCTCTGAAGAGTTCGCCAGCCGCACTACTATCACAGGCTGCCCCTTAAAGGGGCTTTTTTTATGCCTTGTTTACTGGCTCACCCGTAAACGGGTCGATGTACTCTTTTAATG
>JBGVOL010000107.1:0-39173 GCA_045126475.1 Lachnospiraceae bacterium
TTTGTTGCTTCTTGCTGCGGTAATGCTCATTGTAAATAGTGAGTTTGTAATGGCACATATTACAGGAATTGAATTCATAATGATATTCGGTATTCTTGTAAATGTGGTTATTATCGGATTTTTATTTTTACTGGTATTCAGGCAGTCTTTTGCAAAGAAATTAGTAGGAAATACAATTCTTTGGCTCGGAAGACACGGTATTGTAAAAAATTACCACAGCAAAATTAAAAGAATTCTTGCTTCAATGAGTAAATACAATCAGAGTGCCGCATACCTTAAATCACATAAAAAGATTATCTTTAATGTTTTTATTATTACAACAATACAGCGCCTAAGCCTTTTTGCCATCACATGGGCAATCTATAAAGCTTTTGGTCTTTCAGGCGTCAGTGCATTCGAGATAATCACATTACAGTTGATAATAAGCTTGGCTGTAGACAATCTGCCGTTACCGGGTGGTCTTGGCGTTTCGGAAGGAATATTCTTACTCTTCTTTGAGGAAATATTCACGGAGAAATATCTGACAGCCGGATTACTGCTCAGCAGAGGATTTAATTACTATGCAATAATCATAATAGGCGGTATTGTAACTGCTATAGCCCAGTTAACACGAAAAAAACATACATCGGAGTAAAAAAATGATAGGTTTTTATAATTACACAGTAATTCTGACATATATAGGTCTTATTTCAACATTTATCGGTATAACACAGGTATTTGAAGGAAATTTTATGCAGGCAATGTTCTGCCTTATTCTTTCGGGTGTCTGCGATATGTTTGATGGTGTTGTGGCAAGAACACATAAAGGAAGAAGTGAGCATGCAAAGAAGTTTGGAATACAGATTGATTCCCTCTGCGATGTAATATGCTTTGGTGTCTTTCCTGCTATAATTAATTATGCTTTTACAAGAATGGTTAAACCTGAATTTTCTGTAATTGCTGCCATTGTTTCTTCATTTTTTGTTCTGACTGCTGTTATACGTTTAGGCTTCTTTAATGTAATGGAAGAGGAACGCCAGAAGCAGACAAATGAACTTCGAAAGATGTATCAGGGTATGCCGGTTACGACTGTTGCAGGATTTTTACCGTTATTATATATGTTTAGAAATCGTCTTGCGGCCGTAAATATTGATTTTTACATAATTCTTAACGTTTTCTGTGTTGCACTGGGATTTCTTTACATACTTAACATTCCGGTTCCTAAAGCGCACAAACGCGGAATTATAGCTATGAGCATCATAGGCGTAGTTATGATAACTGTATTGTTATTGCAGTTTTTTGGTAAAATTAGCTTTTAATGATTTTGTTAAAACCGGCTTTGTATGCCGGTTTTTTAATCTAACCACCATTAAAATCAGGAGGAAAAGAGATATGAATTGTAAGAATCGTGAAGGAAAAGTTGTTTTTAAAGACAATGGGCAGGATAATCTGCTTAAATTAATGTACGGATCATTCGCTGGCCGCAGTGTTTTAAGCCTGCTTGTTAAACCATGGGTATCAAAGGCTGCAGGATGGTTTTTAAACACAAAAACATCATCTTTATTGGTTAAACCGTTCATTGAATCAAACAATATTGATATGTCAGATTTTGTTGATAAAGATTTTGACTCATTTAACGATTTTTTTATACGAAATCTGAAACCGGGCAAAAGATTTATCAACTATGACAAAAAAACTCTTATAAGTCCTTGTGACGGGCGCGTAAGTGTCTATAATATTGATGAAAACTCAACATTCAAAATCAAGAATTCATTTTACACCGTAGAATCACTTACTCACAGCAAAAAGGCAGGAAATTACTACAAAGGCGGAAAATGTGTTATTATCAGACTCTGCGTTGATAATTATCATCGTTATTGCTATATAGATGATGGTTTTAAGTCGGCTAACAAATTTATACCGGGCGTATTGCATACAGTAAATCCTATTGCATGCGAAAACTATAATATCTATAAGGAAAATTCACGTGAATGTTCAATACTTCATACTGAAAATTTCGGTAAGGTTATGCAGATTGAGGTCGGTGCACTTATGGTCGGAAAAATCGTCAATTATGATCAGGTTTCATGTATAAGCAAAGGTGATGAAAAAGGTCGTTTTGAATTTGGTGGCTCGACAATTGTTTTGTTATTTAATAAGGATTCAGTTGAGATTGATAATGACTTAATCAATAATACAAATGAGGGTTATGAAACAGCCGTAAAAATGGGCGAACGCATCGGAAAAGCGTTATTTTCATAGTATAACATTAAAATAGCCACATCACTTCGTAAAACCTGCGTTTTGCGAAGTGGTGTGGCTCTAATTACATAACACTCTACTGAAGGTGCTTTGCTATCATGTTGTCAATTACAGGAATCTTAATTGTCTTACCCTTAAATGCAAGAATAGCTAAGATTAATAAAAAGATTTTTTCAACAACATTGATTATTGTAATGCAGAAGCCCATTATACCAAATCCATCTGCAATCTGGATATCTGCAAACTGTAAAAAGAAGTTGATAAACTTCAAAATGTCGTTTACAAAACCAAATAAGAATGGAACCAATGTAAATATCAATACGATAACTACCGCCTTGACTGCACTGGTCTTAAGCCATAAGTCTTCCTCTTTGTATAATATGTAAGCTACAATTGCTACAAGGCCCATTGCAAAGAGCCAAGAATCACTAACGAATTCTGTTACAATAGCTAACATAAATACGATTGCTGCAAGCATACCTGTTGAGATACCTAACTTAGTCTTATTCATTTTTTACCTCCTTATATTTTTTACATCGACATTTATTATAAAATATATTGATTAATTCGTCAATTATAGTTTATTATATGCTTGATGGGTTTGTTACTATTCACAGTTGATTTAGAAATGTAAACAATATCGTCATGCTTGCATGCATGAGATTGTTTATGTTTCTAAATCAGACCTGCGAAGCAGGAACTTCCACCAAATTCTGTGAATGGTTTTAACTATTTACTAAATAGGAGATTCTGACAATTATGAAATTACAACAATTACTTAGTATAACCAGACGCGGTGTGGATGATTACAATATGATAGATGAAGGTGATGTAATCGCTGTAGGTGTTTCCGGCGGTAAAGACAGTCTTACACTGCTCTATGCCCTTTACGGACTTAAGCGCTTCTACCCTAAGCATTTTAGGTTAAAGGCCATTACTGTAGACCTTGGTCTTGGAATACAAAAGCTTGATGAGATTGCTGAGCTTTGTAAATCCATGGATATAGAATACCATATTGTTAAAACAGAGATTGGTGAGATAATATTTAGTCAACGAAAAGAGTCTAATCCATGCTCATTATGTGCAAAAATGCGTAAAGGTGCCTTGAACGAAAAAGCAAAAGAAATTGGATGTAATAAAATCGCTTATGCACATCACAGGGATGATATAATTGAAACAATGATGCTGTCACTTATATATGAGGGACGTTTCTACTCCTTTTCACCGAAGACATACCTTGACAGAATGGATCTTACGGTTATACGTCCGTTAATGTATGCAGGTGAATGTGACATTATCGGTTTCCAGAATAAAATGAATCTACCTGTTGCTAAAAATCCCTGTCCTGTAGACGGTCATACCAAAAGACAATATGTGAAAGATTTAATCAGGAACCTTAATATTGAAAATCCCGGCGTTAAAGAGCGTTTCTTCAGGGCAATTATTGACGGAAACATAAAAGGATGGCCGGAAAGAAATGAAAGGAACAGAAAGTCAAATGGCAAAGAACGATAAATCCTATCATGCAATGAAAGACAAAGAGCAGATACTTAAATTAAACGAACTGTTACATGAACTCCCCCGCTTCTGCACTACTTTCTTCAGGGGAATAGAGCCTACAACTGCGCCTTCCACAAGGCTTGGTTATGCATATGATTTAAGGATTTTCTTTAACTATATAAAAGAGAACAATCCATTATATAGGGATAAAGAAATAAAGGATATTGATTTAAATCTGTTTAACAATCTGACAACGGTCGATATAGAAGATTATATGCACTATCTTCAAATGTATTACAAGGATGACACCGAATATATGAATAAAGAACAGGGCGTAAAACGAAAGTTTTCCGCTCTCCGTATGTTGTATAATTATCTGTACTGCCACGATATGATTGATGATAATCCGGCATCTAAAGTGTCTGCACCGAAGCTTCGTGCCAAGGAAATCATACGGCTTGATCCAAATGAGATAGCCGATATGCTTGACCAAGCTGAATCCGGTGTTAAACTGACAAAAAAACAGCAGGAATCTCATGAAAAGACGAAGCTTCGCGACATGGCACTCCTTACACTTTTACTTGGAACAGGAATCCGAGTTTCAGAGTGTGTGGGACTGGACGTGACAGATGTTGATTTTGATAACGGATGTATAAAAGTCATAAGAAAAGGTGGTAAAGAGGCTATTGTTTACTTTGGAGATGAAGTCGAGGCGGCTTTGAAAGAATATATGGAACACAGGGTTGAAATTTTCAAGCCTGTTGAAAAGGATGTAAATGCCCTATTTATATCTTCAAAGCATACAAGAATGAGTGTCCGTGCCGTAGAACTGCTGGTAAAAAAATATGCCTCACTAACAACTACAATTAAGCACATAACTCCACACAAGCTAAGAAGCACTTATGGTACCCAGCTTTACAGAGAAACAGGTGATATCTATCTTGTAGCTGATGTTCTTGGCCATAAGGATGTAAATACAACAAAAAAACACTATGCTGCCATTGATGACGAACGCCGTCTTAAAATCAGAAACGCTGTACAGCTACGTGAAAAACGGAATGATAATGCTGATTCATGACCTGGTATCTACTACTGTTCTTCTGCTATGTATATCGGTATGATTATATAATTTCCCGCAGTAATCTGATCCTGATTAAGATTATTGATTGACTTGATATCCTCGATATATTCACTGATTGAAACGCCAGAAATATCACGGTCGTTATTCTCCTTGGCTATATTCCAGAGGGTATCACCTTCATCAAACATAACAGACTTGTACTGCTTCTTTACATTCTTTTCACTTCCCTGTGCCATAACATTGATAAGTGCTGCCATACAAATAAATAAAACCAGGAAACCGCAAAATGACAGCTTAATAAGATTACGGTTCATAAATCCTCTTTTCTTCTGTACTCTTTTTCTACTTATCCTTCTGCTTATATTTGTTCTGACTTCCTTTTTATTTGCCTGACTATTTCTAACTTCATATGTACTATACATAATATCACTCCTTTGTATACTCGAACATTTATTCCGAACTTTTGTTTGGTTGTTATGCTATGATATTATCACTCGAACAATTGTTTGTCAATATTTTTTCGAACAATTGTTTGCAAATCGAACAGGAGTGTGGTATAGTATTATTATCAAATACCAGAATATATTGGAGGTACTTACTATGTCATATGGAAAGATAACACAAAAACAGACAGAGATTCTTGAGTACATAAAACAGGAGATTTTAAAGAAAGGATATCCGCCTACAGTCAGGGATATATGCCTTGCCGTCAATCTCAAATCCACCTCTTCGGTACATGCTCATCTTGAGACCCTTGAAAAGAACGGTTACATAAGGAGAGACCCTACCAAGCCCCGTGCCATAGAGATTATTGATGACAGTTTCAATCTGGGCAGACGTGAATTTGTCAATGTCCCAATCGTCGGACGTGTCGCAGCAGGTGAACCTATCCTTGCGACACAGAATATTGAGAATTACTTCCCTATTCCATCAGAGTTTATGCCAAACGGTGAAGTTTTCATGCTTGAAGTTAAAGGCGACAGCATGATTAATGTAGGCATATTCGAAGGCGACTGGATAGTTGTTGAGAAAAAGGACTCTGCCCGCAATGGGGAAATCGTTGTGGCCCTGGTTGACGATTCGGCTACAGTTAAGACATTTTATAAAGAAAACGGTCATATACGTCTTCAGCCGGAGAATGACAGTCTTGCTCCTATTATTGTTCCCGACTGTAAGATTCTTGGTAAAGTTATCAGTCTTTACAGACGTTTTGTTTAAAAAATGTGTTCTGACTCTCTTTGCATATATTATGTAAAGAGAGTCTTTTTTGTCGTTGTCAGCTTGTTCAATATTTTGAACTGATACTTTTTTTGCAAATCATCATTGAACTTGTTTTGAACTTGTGCTATTATTAAATAAATTTGAAAGGAGCATTTTCATGAATATTTCATTTGCAGAACGATTAAAAGAAGCCATGAATATCAGAAGTTTAAAACAAATTGACGTTTTAAGACTTGCTGAACCATTTTGTGAAGAATACGGTGTCAAGCTTGGCAAAAGCCACTTAAGCCAGTATTTAAACGGCAAGACGGAGCCGAGAAAAGATGTTTTTACGGTTCTTGCCAAAGCACTGAACGTAAATCCTCTGTGGCTTCAGGGTGAAAATGTTTCCATGGAAGCAGCTTCAGATATAGCAATTTCAGATAAATCAGGAAAGGAAATTTCAAAAATGGATATTAACCAGACAAACAATTCTGCCATAAGAACTTTTTCAAAGTCATCAAAACTTGACAATGTATTATATGATGTGCGTGGTCCTGTTGTAGAGGAGGCAAACCGCATGGAAGCATCGGGTATGCATATTTTAAAATTGAACATCGGAAATCCGGCACCGTTTGATTTTCACGCCCCTGATGAAGTTGTCTATGATATGCAGAGACAGCTTGCCGACTGCGAAGGATATTCGGATTCAAAAGGTCTTTTCTCAGCAAGAAAAGCAATTATGCAGTATGCTCAGATTAAAAACATTCCAAATGTTACCATATCAGATATATATACCGGCAATGGTGTCAGTGAATTGATTAGTTTAAGTATGCAGGCTCTTTTAGACAATGGTGATGAGATACTTATTCCATCTCCTGACTATCCTTTATGGACTGCTACTGCTACTCTTGCCGGCGGCAAGGTTGTTCACTACGTATGCGATGAAGAGGCTGACTGGTATCCTGACATAGACGATATAAAGAAGAAGATTACAAGCAGGACAAAGGCTATTGTGCTTATAAATCCAAACAATCCTACAGGTGCACTCTATCCAAAGGAGGTTCTTGAACAGATTGTTGAAGTTGCAAGACAGCATCAGTTAATCATATTCTGTGATGAGATTTATGACAGACTTGTCATGGATGACGAGGAGCATGTATCCATAGCATCCCTTGCACCGGATTTATTCTGTGTCACCTTCAGCGGACTTTCAAAGTCCCACATGGTAGCCGGATTCAGAGTCGGATGGATGATTTTAAGCGGAAACAAAGAAATTGCCAAAGACTATATCGAAGGATTGAATATGCTCTCAAATATGCGCCTCTGCTCAAATGTTCCTGCACAGTCAATTGTACAGACAGCATTGGGCGGTTATCAGAGTGTAAAGAACTATATCGTCCCGGGAGGACGTATCTACGAGCAGCGTGAGTTTATTTACAAGGCATTAAACGATATTCCGGGTATTAGTGTTGTAAAGCCAAAGGCTGCGTTCTACGCATTCCCGAAAATTGATGTTAAAAAGTTCAATATCATAAACGATGAAAAATTTGCTCTTGATTTCTTAAAAGAGAAAAAGGTTCTTATCGTTCATGGAAGCGGATTCAACTGGAAACAGCCTGACCATTTCCGTATTGTTTATCTTCCGAGAGTCGAGATTCTTGATGAGTCAATGAAGAAGCTGGGAGAATTTTTGCAGACATACAGACAATAGTAGAACAATCCCCTGTAGAAAGCACTACAGGGGATAATTAATTTCATGTCACTTTAAATAACATTAATTTTCTTCATTTTTAATTCCACTCTCTACTTCTATCAGTTTTCCGTCCTTCCATATTCTCTCAAGGTCATAGAATAAACGGTCATCCTGATTGAAAATGTGTACAATAAAATCGCCGTAGTCCATTAAAATCCAGTTTCCTGACGGATATCCCTCAACCTGTCTGTAATGAACGCCAAGCTTTAAAAGTTCTTCTTCAACATTATCTGCCAGCGCCTGTACCTGATTCTTATTTGAACCGCTGGCGATAATAAAATAATCAGCCATTACAGAAATACCTCTTATATCAAGAACCTTAATATCAATACCCTTCTTATCGTCAAGGGCCTTATAAACCACCTTAATTGTATCTTCCATTCCGTAATCCTCCTATTTCCTGTCATGTATCTCTTTATAGTAAATATATGTCTTCTCCGTCATATCGTCCTTCTCTCCGTCGCCTGAAGCAAGATAATCAAGAGTATCCCTAAGTATCATATACATAGCCTCGTCAATATCAATAAATGACATACGGCGTATTTCCTGCAGATTAATTGCTTTGTCTCTGCCGGGTTCAATGTAATCTGCTATGAAAATAATCTTCTCCAATGTGGTCATATCGGGCTTTCCCGTCGTATGAAAACGGATTGCCGACAGGATTTCTTCGTCCTCCACGCCGTAAAGTTTTTCTGCATGCACTGCGCCAAGCTTGCTGTGGATAAGAAACGGATTTCTTTTTTCAACTTCCGTAAGCTCTATACCATACTTTTTACATTCATCAAGCTTGTCCTCATCATCAATGCATTTTGCACAGTCATGAAGAAGTCCTGCAAGCTCTGCCCTGTCAATATCAACACCATAACGCATGGCCATTGCGGCAGCGGTAAATTCAACCCCGAGAGTATGTTCATATCTGGACTTTGTCATAACATCCTTCATCTTTTTTCTAAGCTTTTTGTAATATTCTCTGTCACTCATTTTTTATACCATGCCTTTCAAAAGCCATACAGCCCGTTTTCTTTGATATAATCAAGAACAGCCACCGGTACATTGTCAAAAGAACCTGCCCTTATCTCTGTTGACGACACATCAATCTTTCTAAGCTTTACCATTCGTACATCTGCATCATATTTTTTGTTTATTTCGTCTATCCGTCCCGATAAAGCTTCATCAAAAAGTTCATCACGTCCGGCCGCAAGCAGTACACAGTTAGCAAGAACGATTTCAGGATGATACCATTTCTCGATATTTGCAAGGGAGTCACCGCCTACAATGAAATAATAATCATTCATAGGGAACTCTTTCTTTAACAAAGTAAGAGTTTCTGCCGTATAAATATAGCCTTCCCGCTTCTGTTCAAAATCAGAAAATTCAAAATGATCATATGGCTTGATTGCCAGTCTGACCATATTGTTGCGATGTGAAACCGATACTATTTCCTGACCTGCCTTATGAGGCGGGTTCGGAGAAACCATAATAAGAACCTTGTCCAAGGAATACTGTTCATAGGCAGCCTTTGCCAGTTCAAGATGTCCGTTGTGAATGGGATTAAAAGTTCCTCCCAAAATACCAATTTTCATAAAATGATATCATTCCTTTCTACGGCAAATATCGCAAAAACTGCCTGTTATTTAACCGGAAGTACGATTTTGGGATTGTCTTTGTTTGGTCTGTACAGAACAATCTTTCTTCCGATAACCTGAACCACCTGAGAGTTTGTTCTCTCTGCAAAAATCTCTGCAAGAACCTTCGGCTCATCGGCACAGTTCTTAAGAACATTGATTTTAATAAGTTCTCTTGCCTCAAGTGCCTCATCGATAGCCTTTGTAAACTCAGGCGTTGCACTTGATTTTCCTATATGAAGAATAGTGTCTGCTGTTGATGCTATTGATTTTAAATATGCTCTCTGTTTGCTTGTCATTTTGATTTCCTTTCCGCATATATCTGAAATAACGGTTGCTTCGCTTCTTCGAAGCTCTCGCACCCGCTATCATTCGTAACTCCGAGCTATTGCTCTACGTTACTCATGATGTACGCTCGTCAGACAAAAACAGGCTTTTATGCAAGCATAAGCCTGTTTTTGCCTTTCTCGCTGTTATTTCAGGTATTCAAACTCGTGTCCGTATATCTTTACGGTGTCGCCTTCTTCTATTCCAAGTTCCTCTAACTGGTCAAGTATTCCGTTTTCTTTCATAAACTTCTGGAAGAATATGAAGCCCTTTTCTGACTCAAGGTTTGTGTAACCAAGCATCTTGTCAATACGCGGTCCTTCTATATGGAATACGCCTTCTTCATCCTCATCCTTAAATACATAGAATGGTTCTTCAGGATTGTCGTAATATGCCTCCGGATCAAATTCCTGCTCAAATACAACGGGTTTTGAATCGAGTCCATCAAGAATATGCTGCACTTCCCATAAAAGCTCCTTTAAGCCCTTTCCGCTGACAGCAGATATAGGGAATACCTTAATACCCTTTGGCTCAAACTCCTCCTTGATAAGATCAATATATGTTGTATCATCAGGTGGCAGTGCATCTATCTTGTTGGCTGCAATAACCTGTGGACGTGTCAAAAGCTCAGGATTATACTTTTCAAGCTCCTCATTTATGGCCTTAATGTCATTTACAGGGTCTCTTCCTTCCACACCGGCGGCATCAACCATATGAATGATAACCTTTGTACGCTCAATATGCTTCAAAAACTCATGTCCAAGGCCGACACCCTCGCTGGCACCTTCAATAAGTCCCGGAATATCAGCGATAACAAAGCCCTTTGAACCCTCCATATCAACGACACCCAGATTCGGTGCAAGTGTTGTAAAGTGATAATTGGCAATCTTTGGTCTTGCATTTGTAACCCTTGATAAAAGTGTGGATTTTCCTACATTAGGGAAACCTACAAGTCCAACATCAGCGATAACCTTAAGCTCGAGACGTACATACAGCTCCTTACTTGGTTTTCCGGGCTGTGCATACTTCGGGACCTGCATTGTTGCCGTTGCATAATGCATATTGCCCTTGCCACCTTTTCCGCCTCGAAGAACAGTCACTCGCTTATTGTCACCCGACATATCAGCAATGACCTTTCCTGTCTCATCGTCTTTTATAATAGTTCCTTCAGGAACCTTTATTACAAGGTCTTCACCGTTTTTTCCATGCATGTTTTTCTTGCCGCCCTCTTCACCGCTTTGGGCAACATACTTTCTGATGTGACGGAAGTCCGTAAGAGTATTTAATCCCAAATCAACTTCAAAAATAATATCTCCGCCGTCGCCACCGTCACCGCCGTCAGGACCGCCTGCAGCCACAAAAAGCTCTCTTCTGAAGCTTACATGACCGTCTCCGCCCTTACCGGATTTTATAAAAATTTTAGCACTGTCTGCAAACATGATTTACTCCTTTCTGCAGGTACATTAACCAATCGGACAAAATAACACCAGTATAGTGTATACTAAAACAGCTATAATGTCCAGTAATTTGCAATTTATGTCTGAAACACATTGGGCTATCCCGATTACAGAACAAAAACCTCTGAAAATTTCTTTTTTCTTAACTCAAATGCAGATTTATTTATATCTGCCCCATCTTTGAAATACTCGATAACAATTTTCTTATTGTAGAAACTTTGAATCAAATTATCCATTCGTTCATCAGAAATACTCTCGTCCTGCTTGTACAGACTATACAAAAAGTTTTCATTTGGAACTTTATCAATATCAAAGATATCTTTATTTTCGACATACTCTAATAATTGATGTTCTTTTTTACGGAATGAAGAAACATTTATATCTAAGTAATTATAACTTTCAGCATTAATATTACAATCCCAGAACATTGAATTTCCGGAATCAAACACAGGAGCAACATCAACAAATTTTAAGGTTTTTGTATCTCTTAATATTCCAAAATTGTTAAAATGTCGATCTGTATTGGTAATAAGAAAATCAGACAATATCTGATATTGCAAAAAGTTTGATACATAGTCTGCATCAAGTCCGTTTTTATGGCAAACATTAATAAAATGCTGAAATTCTGAAACATCATTAGGTTTGTTCTCAGACATGTTAACTTCAATGGCAGGGATAAATTCAATATCCTTAGAAGCAAAATTTTTTGAGAAGCATCCAAAATTTATCCCTTCTGTAGTGTTTAATTGAATCAACTTATATTCTGTATAAGGGAAAACATTTTGTCTTTTATGAATCTCCGTTGCGAGAACTTCATTCAAACTCTGCTGGCATGATAAACCATAGTTTCCTTTTATCAATGCTCTGGTTCCATTATCATCTATCACCCATTTTTTTCTTAATTCTCCCTGTAAACTTGAACTTGGAATAAATACAGTTTTATCTGCTATATTATACAAGTCATCTGCATTATTAGAAAAAAGAAAATTACCAATATAATCGCTAAAATCATTTGTAAACAGATTTATATCTTCCCATGTATAGTCGCTATCGACAGGCTTTATCCAATAGTGGTCGGTTAGACTTAAGCCTAAATTTTTAATTAATAAATCGTTTGAATTATCAACCTTTAATATATTAAGGGCTGCCGCAAGACCTTTACGTGTTTCAGGAATTGAACGTCTTTTCCACCATTTTACCAAATCAGCATCACTTTGCTTTCCACCAAAAGGACGACGTTCGGGATTTTTATCTTTTGCAACACTTACAATATCACCATTTTCTGAAAATTCAAGTAGAGTAACAATTTCATTCCGGTGCATTAAAAAATAATAATTTTGCATAAAATCACCTCTTATTTTACATTACATAAAATTGTCTGCATGTTTTGTTTTGAAATAGTTTCTTTCATAAATGAGTCTGCCAGCATTTCCAGAAAAGAATTAAAGTATTCTCTTTCGGCTTTACGTGTTAAATTATACTCCAAATCAATACTTTTTGTCTCTTTTTTATATGTCAGTCTAATATATTGCTGTCTAAAAGAATAAACGGTACACTTTACTGTCACTTCTTCATATTTGATGGCTATTTGTTTTGTATACTCTGACTTTTCCATCAAATCTTCCATAGGAATATTCAATGCTTTTGCAAGCTTATATAATGTAATACCTTTACAGGTATATAATTTTGTTTTGTCATTGACAATGTCGTTTAATGTACTGTATGGAATTTCGTATTTCTTTGAAAATGATATTAAATTATATCCGTCAAATTCTATTAATTCTTTTAATGTCATAGCCAATCACCTCAAATACATTATAACGGTGCACCGATACGAAGTCAACAAAAAAGGCATATGCAAACCACCTTAATTTGATAACAAGATGATTATGCCATATGCCTTCGATATAGCGGGACGCTCCCCGATACAGGGGGACGCTCCTTGATACGGTAGAACCGTCCCTACTTGGTTCCGAAGATACGGTCTCCCGCATCGCCCAGTCCCGGACAAATATATGCATTTTCATTTAATTCGCGGTCGAGATGTCCGATGTATATCTGTACATCAGGATGTGCTTCATGCAGGCGCTTCACACCTTCCGGTGCAGCGATAATGCACATAAATTTGATTTTGGCGCCACCGTGTTCTTTAATCTGTGTGATGGCATCTACTGCCGAACCACCGGTTGCAAGCATCGGGTCTGTTACCACAATGACACGCTCACTTATGGGATTTGGAAGCTTGCAGTAATATTCATGGGGTTCATGAGTCTCTTCATCACGGTACATACCGATATGTCCTACCTTTGCGGATGGTACAAGTGCAAGTATTCCCGACACCATACCAAGTCCTGCTCTTAAAATTGGAACAACAGCAAGCTTTCTTCCCTCAATCATGGGAGTCATACACTTTTCAATCGGTGTTTCTACTTCTACATCTTTGAGTGTCAAATCTCCAAGTGCCTCAAAGCCTTCAAGCATTGCTATCTCCTCTACCAATTTACGAAACTCGTTTGTACCCGTTTTCTTATCACGCAACAGTGAAATCTTATGCTGAATGAGCGGATGCTCAAATATTGTAATATTCGGTGTGTTATTATAATCCATCATTGCCCTCCTTTTGTTTCACACTTATTTACAAGTGTTGCTCTACTACTTTGCTTTTATAAATACACCACGACTCCGGTCACCGTCCGGATTTACACCAAACTGGTAATCATTACCCGGAAGAATGGCATTTAATAAGATACCGGCAATGGCTGCAATGGCAAGTGCAGTCAATGTAATTGATGTACCGCCGATTGTAAATGTAATACCATCTGAGAATCCAAGACCACATACAAAGATAACACCTGCAATAATCAGGTTTCTCGAACGTGTGAGGTCTACTTTGTTTTCAACAATATTACGAACACCAATTGAAGAAATCATTCCGTATAACATGAATGACACACCACCGATAATCGCAGCCGGCATCGTTGAAATAACCGCTGAGAATTTCGGAATAAACGAAAGCGCGATGGCAAATACCGCTGCCAGGCGAATTACAAGGGGATCATATACTTTTGAAAGTTCCAATACACCGGTATTCTCTCCATATGTTGTGTTTGCAGGACCTCCGACGGCTCCTGCAAATGCAGTTGCAAATCCGTCACCGATTAAAGTGCGGTGAAGTCCCGGATCAGAAATGAAGTTTTTACCAACAGTTGCAGAGATGGCAGACATATCACCGACATGCTCCATCATAGCTGCGATAGCAATCGGTGCCATGACTAAAATGGCTGTAATATCGAATTTGCATAACTGGAACTGCGGAATGCCAAAGAAACTTGCTTCCTTCACTGCATCAAATGCAAGAATTGCACTTCCGTCCGGATTCGTAAGCCCTGCTGCATTCATGATAACTGCTGCAATGTAAGCAATTACAACTCCCATCAGTATAGGAATAATCTTGAATAGTCCCTTTCCCCATATATTAAATATAATGATAACTGCAAGTGCAATAAGTGCGAGCCACCAGTTTGTGCTTGCGTTTGCAACAGCGGAAGGTGCAAGCGAGAGTCCGATACAAATAATAATCGGTCCTGTTACAACCGGAGGAAGGAAACGCATCACGCGATTTACTCCTACCAGCTTGATGATGAATGCCGTCACCAAATATAACACACCTGCAACCACGACACCGCCGCATGCATATGCCGCCTTATCGTTGACAGCCATATTTGCGTACATACCACTATCCAGATTTGCCACTGTATAAAATCCGCCGAGGAATGCAAACGACGAACCTAAAAATGCCGGCACCTGAAACTTTGAACAAATATGGAAAATCAATGTTCCAAAACCTGCGCAGAACAGTGTAACTGAAACTGTAAGCCCCTGTGTCAACGGTTCACCACATGCTTTTGAAAAATATCCTCCTACAAGAATCGGCACCAGAATCGTTGCACCAAACATTGCAAACATGTGCTGCAGTCCTAAAATCAAGACCTTCACTACGCCAAGGCTTTTGGCATCTCTTACAGCTTCTTCCTTCGTGTCACCCATAACTTTTACCTCTTTTCCCTCTTTCTTATCACAAAGAGTGTTTTTCTTTATTATGCACAATTCACTTGGATTTTGCAACACATTTTGATACAGGGGGACGCTCCTTGATACAGGAGAACCGTCCCTAATATATTCCGTTTATTCCCGCATCACTGTCAATTGTACTCATGTTGTAAAGAATAAGTATATCTGTCACATTTTCCTTGTCGGCAATAGGTGACGCACCATACATATAATATCTTGTATCAAGAACAATGATTTTTTCATAATAGTCCGTAAGGAACGGAATAAAACAGTTGGCATAGCTATCCTTCACCACAAGAAGCACCTTACCGTTATGAATATCATTATTTACAATATCGATTCTGTCATTGATATTGTTAAGATAATATGAGTATTTGTCCTTTTTGTTAAGATACGCATCATTATAAAGGCTGTCTGACTGACCTCCCTGATAATTCACAGTGAGATTTCTTTCCTTATCAAACAAGACCATGATGTCACCTTCGACACTTAAGTCATTTACCTTTGAAAAGACTGTTCCATAGAAACTCTCACTTACGGTTTTTATGGAATAATCAGACATGCTGAATGGCTTTAATCCCATTGAAAGGCAGTAATTCTCATAGGCAAAATATGCACCGTAGCAGGTCCAGTGATGGTCTGTTTTATAAAACATCTGATAATCATCATATTTGCTGCTAAAATTCCCATTTGCGTCCATATCAAAGGGTTCAATATAATTGATGCCGTCTGCAAGATTACTTTTGATTTTATCCTTTGCATCTGTCTGGCTTGCATAGACTGCATTGTCAGGCAGGTATTTGCTATAAAATGTTATACATGTGGGAACAAGCATCACATTGACCGATACACCTTTATCCTTCACTTTTTCGTACAATGTATTGATTTTAGTATATATTTTTTCAAGGTTCTTATATTCATCCTGTTTTTCGATTAAATATCCGTTTTTACCCACAAATACATTGTTTATCTCCTTCATTCCCTCACATCTTTGGGTGATGGCATAAAGGCTCATAAATTCATCCCTCAAAGGGAAATGGTCAGTGACATAAGCCTCTATATTTTCCACCAGTTCCCCTGTCTTTAAACTGTTAAATGACATCTCAGGAAAAGTAGCAAGATGTCTGTTTTCATTCTCTGAATATTCTCTTTTAGGTAAAATTATCTCCATAACTGCCATTCCAATAATCATAACAGAAAGGATAATCACTAATATTTTCTTTATTTTCATATACCCTCCTAAAATCTGAAATAAAGGAACGGATTATAGGTATTTCTTACCAGAAAGCTTACGGTAACTAAAAATAATAATACAAATACCACAGAGCCTAAAACGTATATAACATTCTTTAATCTGCATACAGCGATTTTTTCTTTAAGAATCCTGTATACAGGCGTTGACAATACCATTGCAATAAGAATAATCAGCCCATAGCTCTTTATATTATATAAAAATCCGTCGTCTGCCAAACCATTTCCACTGCCTGTGAATAATGTAACAAAATATTGTCCCATCTCGTTAAAATCTTCAACAGCAAACATAACCCACGACATTAATACCAGAAACAATGTGAGAATATGTTTGAAAAATGTTGGGATTTTTTCAAGTATATTCTTGAATACGAACTTCTCCAATACCAGTAATACGGCAAAATAGAAGCCCCACATCATAAAATTCCACCCTGCGCCGTGCCAGAATCCTGTAAGCGACCACACAATGAATATATTTATTATGTTTCTAAAGACTCCGACCCTGTTGCCGCCTAACGGTATATACACATAGAGTCTGAACCACTCCGACAGTGTCATATGCCAGCGTCTCCAATATTCGGTGATTGACTTTGATATATACGGATAGTTAAAATTCTCCGGATATGTGAAGCCCATCATTTTGCCCATTCCGATTGCCATATCACTATATCCCGAAAAATCAAAATATATCTGGAGTGCAAATGCAATAATTCCAAGCCACGCACCAAGGGCCGACAAACCGGAAATATTTTTAAGGGTAGTATCCCAAAGCATTCCCACCTGATTTGCAATAAGAACTTTTTTAAATAATCCCATAAAAAATCTTATCATTCCGTCTGTAAAACCGTCGAAAGTAACTTTTCTTTCCTTTAACTCACGGCTTACGGTTTCATACCTGACAATTGGACCTGCAACAAGCTGAGGAAACATTGAAACGTATGTCATATAGTCAATAAAATTGTGTTCTGTCTTAACCCTGCCCATATAAACATCAATGCTGTAACTCATTGTCTGAAAGGTAAAGAAACTTATTCCTATGGGAAGTGCCACATTAAGCAGCGAAATATTGCTGCCTGTAATACTGTTTACTGTCGAAATAAGAAGGTCACTGTACTTAAATACTGACAAAAGACCAATATTCATAACAACAGAAATAATCAAAAACGTCCTCTGTTTATTTCTTTTTCCGTCAAATTTCTCTATAAGGCGTCCGTTTATATAGTCTATTACCGAGGAAATAACAAGCAGTGAAATATAAACAGGTTCTCCCCATCCATAGAATATAAGACTAAAGATGAGAAGAACCATATTTTTTGCCTTAAACGGAACTATATAATAAATTATGAGAAATAACGGCAGAAAGTAAAACAGAAACGGTATACTGCTAAAAACCATATATCCTCCATATTATTTTTAAGTTCTACTTAAAAGCCTCCATAAACGCATATTTTCCATTCTGGGCCTGATTACCTATAATCAGCATAACATAATTGTCCTTGGAAACTACAACCGCCGCATCAAACTTTGCAACCTCTTTCTCATTATATGTTGCAAAACTGTTTCTGCGCGTTTCAAGTCTCTCTTTTAAATCCGAGACCACCTGTTTAACATCTTTTCCGTCCTTAAGCTGAATAATGGCTATCTCTTCCGCTGCGCCTTCAGACGAATACAAAAATTTGTAAGAAATAATATTATCAATTGATACTTCCGTAAGATATGATAAAATATTTTCGGCATTTTCGCTTTTTTCATCAACAAAAGACATTTCAGGTAAGTCTGTAATACTCTTTTCTACGATATCCATCAGTTCTGATGCTGTATACTTTCCGGCATCTTCAGTGTTTTCCTCACCTTTACATGCAGCTAAACATAACATGCATATTATGCTGATCAGTACGTACAATATTTTTCTTTTCAAAAAAGTCATCCCTTTCTTATGAAAACATTTAAAAGCCGTCAATCTAATATTCTTCGTAATATCCCGGCTCGCCGAAAAGTTCATTAAGCATCTCATCAAGAGCTTCATAATCAACATCCGGATTGTCCATACCTGCACCGTTGTCATAAACAATCTTATTGTATACGATATATGTATCATTATCAGCATTCTTAAATGTTCTTACTGATACATAAAAATAATCGCTGTACATTCTTTCTGAAATACCATATGCAACATACATTAATGCGTCATATGTCTTTTCATCTGCGTTTTCAATTACAAAATACGCATTTTTCTCATCTTCAAGGTACTTTTCCTGTATCTTTGTAAGACATTCAAATACATCGGCTACTTTCACACTGTTCATCTGAATATAATCATATTTTGAACCGTTTGCTACAGGATATAATGATGCATCCCAATCGTGATCCTGTAATGCAAATTCCTGGGACATATTAAAATGCATGTATTTTCCCTGTAAATCTTCCGCATCATAATAGCAGTCAACGATATACCAGCAACCATCATCAAGCTTTACAAGGTTCCAGGAATGACCTAAGCCCGTGTCATGCATAACCATACAATCAAGACCCACCATATTGGTTAATAATCGGAATGTTGTTGCATATCCGACGCATACAGCCTGTTTATTCTGAAGAACACCATATGGTCTGTCTACTATTCCCTTGACTTCCTGCACTGCTACTGTACCGTTTGAATCATGTCTGACATTGTCACAAATCCATTCGTATATTGCCTTTTCTTTTTCAAAATCAGACATATCATCTGTAATTATTTCATCAAGTATGGCTGACGCAACTTCTAGTGTTACTTTGTCCTCGTCATTCAGCTTGGAATCATCACCTGAGATATATGCATCTGATATTGCCTTAGTTGACAGAATCTGATAAACTCCGCCGATTAACACATTTTCTGTATCTTCTGCGTCATCATCCGGAATTTCATTATCCTTTTCTTCATTGCTTTCCTTCACTAACATGTAACCTTTAATTGAAAAAACCGTTGTTGTTACGGTAAGTCCAAGAAGTGCCACAATTGCAAGTGTCGTTAAAATTACCTTTAATTTACCCATTTAATCCTCCTTTGGGGACGGTTCTCCTGTATCAAGGAGCGTCCCTGTGTATCTATAGCACAGTCAGAATATCATTAATGCCATATATTGTCAAGATACATGGAATTGTCCATACACACGGCAACAAACTTTTCTATGCAAACAAAAAATCCCCAATCAATGACCGGGGATTTTTGTATATACTTGCGATACGGGGGGACGCTCCTTGATACAGGAGAACCGTCCCTACTCAGCAGGGTAAATAGAAACCTGCTTCTTATCTCTACCTTTTCTCTCGAAACGAACAACACCGTCAACTAATGCAAATAATGTGTCATCGCCACCCTTACCTACATTAACACCAGGATGAATCTTTGTTCCTCTCTGTCTGTAAAGAATGTTTCCTGCCTTTACAAACTGTCCGTCAGCTCTCTTTGCGCCTAATCTCTTAGACTCAGAATCTCTACCGTTCTTTGTAGAACCAACTCCCTTTTTATGAGCGAATAACTGAAGGTTCAACTTCAACATGACTTACACCTCCTTGTAAGATATCTTAATATAAGTATCTCCATAGCTTTCCCTGATACTCTCCAATCCAAGAATAAGGGAATCAACCAGAAGCTTTGATTCATTACTGATTGTCTTACCGCAAAAACTCATTGTGAGAAGACCTGTATCTTCATCAACATTGCAAGTTATCTCATCATCAGTTAAATTCTCAACGGAATTAACTGTATTCGTTGAAAGCATTGACACTGCTGCACATACTATGTCGCTTCCCGACTCAGCATATCCGGCATGTCCCACCAACGAAAAACCGCGGTATTCATCGGATGAATCTTTAAAAATTGTTACGTTTATCATAACTATATCTGCAATAATTAAGCGTTAATCTTTGTAATCTTAACTGCTGTGTACTGCTGTCTGTGACCGTTCTTCTTATGGTAGCCGGTCTTTCTCTTGTACTTGTAAACGATAACCTTCTTGCCCTTAACGTTATCAATAACGTCTGCTTCTACAGAAGCTCCGGCTACAGTTGGAGCACCAACCTTAACGTCATCGCCACCAACAAGGAGAACCTGATCAAAAGTATACTTGTCACCAGCGTTCACACCAAGTAATTCTACATTGATGATATCGCCTTCTGATACCTTATACTGCTTTCCACCTGTTGCAATAATTGCGTACATATAAGCACCTCCTAAAACGTCCACTTTCGTGAACAATACTCGCCAACTTCGGTGTTGCGGTTTAAAAAACCACAGACTTATAACCTCATTGTGCGGCACACTGGAACATAATACCATAGCGGATATTCAATGTCAAGCAGATTTATCAAAACATTCATAATATTTTTTACAAAATTTTCCATAATATTTTCCATAATTCTGCTCACAATATAACTATCATGATAAATGATATTTAAAGGAGGTATCTCTATGAACACTAAGGGATTGGACTACACAATTCTTACTATTGCTATTATCGGCGCCATTAACTGGGGACTAATCGGATTTTTCAGAATAGACTTAATTGCCCTTTTATTTGGAGAGATGTCTATGATTTCAAGAGTCATTTACTCTATCGTAGGCTTATGCGGATTATACTTAGTAAGTCTCTACGGACGTGTTACAAACGCGATGACACGATAAACGATATTAAAGAAAAAGGAGTTCATTTCCCTGAAATGAACTCCTACATAAAGCAAATATATTATTTATACATTTCTCTCCACTCAAGGTCACCACGTTCAAGAGCCTTAATTAAAAGTTCCGCCGTTGCAAGATTTGTTGCGAGAGGAATATTATTAATATCGCATGCCTTAAATATATTCTTTATATCCGGTTCATTGCTTCTTGGCTGTATAGGATCCCGAAAGAAAATAAGCATATCAATCTGGTTATCGGTTATCTGGGCACTTAACTGTTCTTCTCCGCCAAGATGTCCCTCAAGATACTTGTGTATATTAAGATTAGTCACCTCTTCAACAAGCCTTCCTGTTGTTCCTGTCGCATATATTTCATGCTTGCTCAGAATCCCGCGATATGCTATGCAAAAGTTCTGCATTAAATTCTTTTTTGAGTCATGTGCAACTAAACCGATATTCATATCTTATTACCTCTCCCAATTTGTTAATAAATCTTTTTGTGCTGCAATCCAACGTTTAAAACTATTCCCATACCGGCCATAAGGCTCAAAAGCGAACTCAGGCCGTAACTTACAAACGGTAACGGCAGACCGGTGTTAGGCAGAAGCTTCGTGGCAACGCCCATATTTACAAAACTTTGGAATGCAATGATAGAGCCGATGCCGCAGCATATTATCCGCCCGGCCATATCCGGCGCATGTGCACCCATATAAAAACATTCAAAAGTAACCATGGCAATTAAAATTATGACCGACATTGTACCGACAAAGCCCAGTTCCTCACCTACAATAGTGAAAATAAAGTCTGTCTGTGCCTCAGAAATGTAATTTCCGTTTTTTACGCTGTCCTCCCTGTCGTTATGGAGTCCTTTCCCCCAAAGTCCTCCGGAGCCAATAGCCATAAGTGAATTGGTCTGCTGATAATTAATGGCCTCTGCAATCTCATTGTCTGAATCATAAAATCCTATAAGTCTGTTGTACTGATAGTCATCAAGAATCTTCTGATCAGGTTGTAAGAGCAGGTATACAAGAATCACTGCCGCAGGTACAGCCACCGCAAACAGTGCACCAATAATCTTGTAACTCAATCCGCCAATATACATTATTACACAAAAACTGACGATTATAACAATACTTGTTGACAAATCCGGCTGCTTATAAACAAGAAGAAGCGGAATTGCAAATGTTATAACAAACAATAACAGTATCTTTGGCGTGTTTAACTTGTCCATATATTTCAGCATTAATTTGGCAAAAAATAACACAAGAAAAAGTTTTGCAAACTCTGAAGGCTGAATTTGTACAAATCCCAAATCTATCCATCTTTGGGCGCCCTTATGATCTTCTCCCAAAAATTTAACTGCAAGGAGAAGCCCAAGATTAAGCAGATAAATAAGCCAATAAAACTTCAATATAAAATGATAGTCTATCAACATAAGGAAAATTACAGCAATTGAACCCAAAACAATGCCAAAAATCTGCTTCTTCTCATAAGTGTCATATTTTGTGGCACTAGCAATTACATTCAGTCCAAGAATCAACAATGCATACATCCAAATAATCAGACGTACATTTATATGTCGATAATTGTAGCTTTTCAATTTTTCTTTGATTTTTGTCAAAAATGCAACCATTTAATGCTTTACTTCCTTAATAGGAATATTGGCTACAAGTGCAGGCACATTGCCATTGCCACCGTCTGACTCTGTTGTGGTAATCTGTATGTCAAGACCCTCGCAGTCAATCTCCATATATTTTGCGATAACTTTGATGATATCATTCTTTATCATCTCCATAACTTCCGGTGAACAACTGGCTCTGTCAGATACAAGCAACAACTTTAATCTGTCTTTTGCTACTGAACCGGAAGATTTCTTTTTAAATAAATCAAAAACACTCATAATACCCCCCGTTAGTTCTTCTTAAATAAACCTGCAATCTTTGAGAAAAATCCTGAATTTCCTTCAAGATCAAGCATAGGAACTTCCTCACCTACAATTCTGCGGCAGATATTCATATATGCCTGTCCTGCAAGTGTTGAATTTCCAACAAGTGGTTCACCCTGATTTGTTGCAATTACGATATTCTCATCATCAGGAACTGCACCAATCAAATCAATGGCAAGAATGTCAACAACGTCTTCTATAGACATCATATCACCCTTCTTAACCATATCCATTCTGAGACGATTGACAATCAAATCAACTTTTTTGATTTCTTTTGCATCTAAAAGTCCGATTATTCTGTCAGCATCTCTTATAGCCGATACTTCCGGAGTTGTAACAACAAGTGCTCTGTCTGCGGCAGCTATTGCATTCTGGAATCCCTGCTCAATACCTGCAGGGCAATCAAGGATTATGTAATCAAACTCCTCCCTCAATTCATCAACAAGCTTTACCATCTGTTCAGGTGTAACACTTGACTTATCCCTTGTCTGTGCAGACGGTAAAAGATAAAGATTTGGATATCTCTTATCTTTAATCATAGCCTGCTTTGCACGGCAGTTACCTTCAACAACATCAACAAGATTATACACTATCCTGTTTTCAAGACCCATAACTACATCAAGGTTTCTAAGTCCTATATCTGTATCAATAAGCACTACCTTATACTCAAGTTTGGCAAGACCTGTACCTACGTTTGCAGATGTGGTTGTCTTTCCTACTCCACCCTTTCCGGATGTCACAACAATTACTTCACTCATTCCTCTTCCTCCTAAAAAGTATTGATATTAAAAACTTAAATCATTAAGAACCTCTCTGTTTAAAGGCTCTATATATATATTCTCACCGTCGACATAAGCTATTTTTGTCTCCGGTTTTGATAACTTCTTTGGTTTGTCAGCACATCTGGCTATAATATCACCGATTTTAATCTGAACCGGGTACATTTCAAGTGCCACAACAAACGCATTTGGATTTCCTTTTATTCCTGCGTATACCGTTCCTTTAAGAGAACCAAGAATAACAACATTTCCTGCCGACATAACCTTGGCACCGGGATTGACATCTCCCAGTATCACTATGCTTGCATCACTCTCAAGTACCTGCCCGCTTCTTAAGGTTCCCTTATAAAACTGTCCTCCTGACGTATCATTCATGCCATTTAACGCAGCATCAACGCAGTTTTTATATTTTTCTTCATCCGTGCTGTCCATTACACATACTATGTTAAGCTCTGTGTCCTGTTCTATCATGTCAAGGATTTCTCTTTCTTCCTCTACGGAAAGCTTTTTACCCTCGAAAGAAATTGCCATGGATGATGAATTGTTGAAAAATTTTGATGACTCCAAAAACTTACTTCTAAGTTCCTCTTTAAGTTCTTCAAAGGATTTGTTCTCGTCAAGCACTACTACTATACCATACTTGTTTCCTTTTATCATCACAGAATTTTTCAAAGTATCACCTTCCTCTCAATAATTATATATACAGTTTTACCTACTCCGCATCAGGCTGCGCTTCGGGTTGTGCATCAGGCTGTGCATTTCCCTCGGGCTGTTCAACATGCGGTCCGTCGGCATTACCTGCAAGTATCTGTTCTAAAGTATACTCTCCATAATAAAATTTTGCAACTTCTGAACCAATTTTTATACTGTAATCTGATGTATAACCATTCTGAATAACAACTGACATGCTTATCTCCGGATTGTCATACGGTGCATACGCAATCAATGTGGCATGATCAGGCATATTGGTATTTTCCTGCGCAGTACCGGACTTTGCAGCAATTTTATATCCCGTTGAAGACAGGGCCGTATAACTGTTTCCGGCCATCTGCATTCCCTTCTGTGCCGTCTCAATTGATGTGTGTGATACATCCATCTGAACAGCTTCCTTTTCCGGTGCCCCAAGACTGTTTCCGTCATAATCAACAATATCTTTTATAAGCGTAAGTTCTCTGTTCATTCCATCCCCGGCAATGGTGTTTACATATCTTGCAAGCTGAACACCTGTAAAACTGTGTGAACCCTGTCCGATTGCAGATGCAATTGGGTTTGTATCAGAGAACAACGGAGAATATTCCTCAACCTCAACTCCTGACTTTTCAGTAAGTCCTACCATTGCACCATACTTCTCAAGATAATCTATTCCTCTTGCCTCATTGTATGTTCCTGAACCCTTGCATGCAAGACTGTAACCTATTTCATAGAAGAAGTAGTTACATGAATGACGTATGGCCTGTGTTACATTTATACTGCCGTGTCTTCCCGGATATATCCAGCATTTTGGTGAAGGAGTAACCTTCTCAAATATACCTGTGGTATTAATAACTGTTGACGGTGTAATAATACCCTCTTCAAGACCTGCGATTGCAGTAAGCGGTTTAAATGTCGAACCCGGTGCAGTTCTCATCTTGGTTGCACGGCTGTACAGCGGACTTGATAAATCTTCGCTGAGCTGTGTCCAGTAGTTGTAATTTATGGAACCTGAAAAAACGTTATTATCATAACTCGGATATGAAACCATTGCCAACACATCCCCTGTATTGACGTCTACAAGTGTAACCGATGCCGAACAAGGTGTAAGTGCTATCTGTGCCGGTGTGATTTTCAATGCTTTTATCTGATTTATCATAAAATCATATGCAGAATAACTTCCCGCAGATAATCGGTTATAAATGTTTGCATCAAACTCGAGTACACCCTGATCGTAAAGCAGCATACATATCTGCCTTCCGCTTATTTTACCTGTATTAATAAGATATTCATATATAAGTTTTGTAAATTTTTTGTCATTTTCTGAAATTTTATTAATAATATATTCTGCCAATGCATCATAAACATCCTGACTGTCTGCATAATTCTGTTCAATATTAAGCTTTGACAAATCAACGAAATTGGATGATACACAGTGAAGAAGAATCTGCCTTAAAGACAACTCATCTCTCATCCATCCGGCATAAACCTCATCTTCCGTTGTAAGATATGATTTTGGTATAACGTTGTTGCCGTATGACGGTTCCGAAAGCATATTAAATATAAATGTATAATAAGCATTTTTCTCTTCCGTGAGCTTTTTCAACGGCAAAGCTTCATCATTATAAAGCTGTTCGCTTATCTCTGATATTATTTCCTCACGTCTTGAGACCATCTTGTTATATACATCTCTTTCATTGTCGGTTGAATCTTCGTTATTAAAGCGTTCCAAATCGACAACATTATTATTTATCATCTGGAAATATACATCCTTTATCGGAATTTTCCAATCTTCCTTATCCTTTTCCGTCAAGTCCCTGTTCACAATATTTTTAATAAGAATATTGGCCAGATTCTGTTCAATCAGATGATAAATTCCTATCTGAAAATCTGATTTTATTGTAAGGTATACATCCTTTCCGGCAGTGGCAGTCTTTGACTCATTTACGCTTATGACTTTACCGGTATTGTCTACAATAACCTTTTCATAGCCCTTTTCACCACTGAGAGTCAGTTCCATACTTCCCTCAATACCGTCTTTGCCTACAATATCGTTTAAAACATACTTGTTTGTATCATCATTTATCTGCCCGTTCAGCGATACAAGCTGTTCTTCCGAGATTTTTCCTGTATAACCGACAATCAGTGAATAATAAAACGAATTGTTATAAACTCTCTTTGTATCCTCAGAAATCTTTACTCCCGGTATATCCGAAGCATTCTCATAAATAGCTGCCACAGTCTGTTCGGATACATTCTTTGCAATTGTTGTTGAAATATATTTCTGATATGCATTAAGTGATAAATTGTATCTTATCATAACGATTTTTAATGCATCAATATCCGTATAAAGTTCTTTATCAACATCATACTTAATCTCACCGCAAAGATAATCAAATACATCCTCTGCACTTTCCTCTGAAAGCTTTTTCTCTTCTGTATCAAGAGTTTCTTTTCCGTATATGTCCTTCAAAAAACGAAGTCGCGTATTTTCTGAAATCTCAGTGGAAAACGACACATTTCCGTTACTGTCCATTACAAGCGGAAAATCCATCACAATATTGTCCCCGTATTTTTCGATAATAGAAACTGTTTTATAAATAATTGCATTAAGGCGGTCACTTTTTGTTTCACCGCTTTCAAGTGTATCTTCCATTGTAACCGAATATATCGGCTCATTATATGCAAGAAGATTACCGTCGGCATCGTATATATTTCCCCTTGTTCCTGTTGAATACCTGGTTTTTTCCGACATCTGCGTATATCCAAGCACATATTGCTCGGAATTTACAACCTGAAGATTAAATACCCTCACGATAAGTATTGAAAACAGTCCTGCAAATAAAAGGCTCAATATAAATACTCTTGACTTAACAAAATTCCAAATAATTTCAAGTATATCCCTAATCAATTTCTTTTTTACCTCTCATCTCAAATGCCTCTAATTTCCTGTTCATAAGCATAAGCAGACGATAGATAAATACCGTCAGAAATACCGTATAAACAAGTTCAGGCAGTATAATGGATTTTATGTAATACATAAAATCAAGCTTGTTTCTAAGAAGGAATGTTATTACATAATATGCGAAATTGTATACAAAATCACATATTGCCACTGTCACTATAGGAATAAGAATATCCTGCAGATACAGAATTTCATGAAATATGCCCACAAAATAACCTGTTATAAGATACAAAAATGCATTGATTCCTATGACCTCGTAATATCCGAAATACAAATCAATAAGTATTCCGGCAAAAAAACCTACAATCATGCCCTCTCTTCTTCCCCTTAACAGGGCATAGCAGCAAACAATGATCATAAGAAGGTTGGGAGCTGCCACTCCAAATGACATAGAAAGTGAAAACGTAGTCTGGAATACATATGAAATTATTAGCAGTAATCCAACTAAAATAATTCGAACCATTTTTACTCCTCACCGGTCTCCTTCAATCGGGTGATAACAAGTACTTCCTCTATCTTTGAAAAATCAACTACCGGAGTAACCCATGCAGACTTTGTAAGTCTGTTGCCGTCATCCTCTATGCCTGAGACATATCCTATGAGAATTCCCGGCACATATCTGTCTGAAATCTGTGAAGTCAGAAGCATGTCTCCGTCTTTGACGTTTGCATCAGCATCTATATTGGATACCTTAAGCATCTTTGATTCATACTGCTTAAGGTCACCATGGACAATACAAACATCTGATGTAGATGAAAATTTTGCACTGACATTTGCATCATCATTAATAATTGCCGTAACCTTTGCATAATTTTCCCCAACATAAGAAACATAACCTACCAGACCCAGTCCAGCAATGACATTCATACCCTCAGTTATTCCCTGATTTGAACCTTTATCAATGGTAAATACCGTAAACCAGTTGCCGGTATCTTTGCCGATAACCCTTGCAGCCACCTTCGGATAATCAGAGTAAACATTATCAAGCTGGTATAAATCCCTAAGCCCCTCTAATTCTGCCTGTTGCTGTGATAGCTTAATGTTATTCATCTTCAACTCATCATTTTCTGCTCTGAGCCTGTCATTATCTGCCTGTAGTTCTGACAATTCTTTTAACATGTCAGCCTTATCGGAAAACCAGTTACCAATGTGATTCATACCTTTCTGTATAGGGAGAATAACAACAGAAACCGCCTCCCTGACAGGTCTTGCGAAATCTGCGTTAACTATGGTCAACACTACAAGTCCTGCACACAATACCGACAGAAATGATAAAATATATTTTGTTGGAATCGGAGTTTTTCCAGGTTTTTTCATATCAGACAACCATCCCGCATATTATTCGTATTCTTTCTCTCTAGGTATATATGCAAGCTTCATCAATTCAGGTGATGAAAGTATCTTTGATATACCTCTGATAACTGACTCTGATGGTTCTTCGGCAATATTAACCTTTAATCCTGTCTCCTTTGTTATGAGTTTACAAAGGTTTTTAACGTTTGCTGAACCACCTGATAAATATATGCCTCTTGAAATAATATCAGCAGAGAGCTCCGGTGGAGTTCTTTCAAGAATAACCTTGATATTCTCAATAATCTGGTGAAGAAGTTCGCTGATTGCTTCATGAACCAAATCACCGCTTATCTCTCTTGCATTAGGAAGACCCGTCACGATATTTCTTCCGTAAGTAACTGTAATCTTGTCAGGCTCCTCATTCATTGCATCAGCCAGTTCTTTCTTTACAATTTCAGCAGAACGGCTTCCGATAATAAGGTTATATTTCTTCCTGATATATCCTGCTATGGCATCATCAAGCTTCATTCCGCCGATTTTTATAAGTTTACTTATAACAATTCCACCCATTGAAATCACAGTGATTTCTGTGGTATCAGCACCAATGTTTACAAGAAGGTGTCCGTTTGGACTGTTTACATCAATGCCCACACCTACAGCGTCAGCGATAGGCTTCTCTACCACAACAATTCTCTTTGCCTTAACTCTTGCATCCATGATTACATCATAAAATGCTCTCTTTTCAACCTCTGTGATATCTGTCGGTACGGCAATACAGAAATCCGCACCTGTTACAGCCTTATTGCTGTTTATCTTCTTATAAAAGCATGAAAAAAGTGCCTCCATATTCTGAATATCAGCTATAACGCCAAATTTAACAGGAAATGTCACGTCAATATTTCCCGGTGCTTTCTCATACATCTCAAAAGCAAAATCTCCGAATTTTATTATCTCGTTCTTATTCTTAATTGCAATGACATTTTTTTCATTCAAAATTGTGTCATTTGCAAGGGAATACATCTTAATGTTGCTTGTTCCAAGATCAACTCCAAAAAAATGCTGCGCCATCCTTATACTCCTTTCAATTTACACCAAATTCTCTTCATTCAGACTTACGTAACTATTATCACCAATAATTATATGGTCAACCAATGTTATTCCCAGAAATTCGCCAAGTTCCTTTACTCTTCTGGTTATACTGATATCATTCTGACTGGGCGAGGGATCACCGCTTGGATGATTATGCAGCAGTATAATACTGACCGCTTTACTTTTCAATGCCTCAAGAAAAATTTCTCTCGGCGATGCAAGGGATGCATTTACTGTCCCTATTGATATAATACTCTCACCAATCAATGCACATTTGTTATTCAGACTTAGAAGCATAAAACATTCCCTGTCCTTATGCCTTAAATCCTCCATATAATATGAAGCTATACTCTGCGGACTGTCAAATACCAACCTTTCTTTTGCTGTTCTTTTTGCAATCCTTCGGGTAAGCTCGGCCAATGCTTTAATCTGCACTGCCTTAACTTTACCAACTCCACGTACCTGCATCAGTTCATTAATGCTGACCTGACACAGTCCCGTCAATCCCTTATCACCTGCACACTTTAATATACTTTCTGCCAGTTGAACAGAATTCTTCCCCTTAAGTCCTGTCCTTATGATAATAGCCAGAAGTTCGGCATCACCCATTGATTCGGCTCCGAACAATTCAAGCCTCTCATCAGGTCTGTCCGCCGGTGGCAGATTTTTGATTTTCCATTGATTTACTGGTAATTCATTGTTATTTGAATATGTCATATAACCTCCCGCAGTTTTGGCAGCAGGCTACTCTCCGACATCAAACATCAAAAATCCGGACAACGCCCAGATTGTTTTATACTACCACATTTTTCAGTTGTTGTATATAAAAAATAAATAAATTCCTAACAAAAACTTATTGTTTATCCTTGAGGCTGACAATTCCTGCATCAATAAGTTTCTGCAGTGACATCATAATTCCAAGTTTTGCATGATACCATGTAAGTCCGCCCTGAAAATATACATTATACGGCGGCTTAATTGGTCCGTCTGCGCTAAGTTCAATTGATGAACCTGAAACAAATGCTCCGGCAGCCATAATGACAGGAGCATCATATCCCGGCATATCCCATGGTTCAGGCTCTACATGACTGTCCACAGGAGCAGCCGCCTGAATGCCCTTACAAAACTCTATAACACCCTCCGGTGTACCAAAGGTAACAGCCTGAATAATGTCATGGCGCTCCTCTTTGCTGTCAGGAACAACCTTAAATCCCAGTCTTTCATAAACATTTGCCGCAAATATGGCTCCCTTTAAAGCACCGGCTGTAACAGTAGGTGCAAGAAACAATCCCTGGAAAAAGCTTTTATTTACTCCAAGTGATGCACCAACCTCCTTGCCAAGTCCCGGTGTTGTCAGACGGAATGCCGCATTTTCAACGCACTCCTTTGTTCCTGCTATATATCCTCCTATAGGTGCAAGTCCGCCACCGGGATTTTTTATAAGAGAACCTACAACCATATCGGCTCCAAAGTCTGAAGGTTCAACAGTATCAACAAATTCACCGTAACAATTGTCAACCATAACCTTAATATTGCTGTTAATCGACTTTACATGTTTTATTACATCACCAATCTGTTGTACGCTCAAGGTTGGTCTTGTGAGATATCCCTTTGAACGCTGGATTGCCACAACCTTCGTCTTCTCATTAATCGCCTTAGCTATACCGTCATAATCAAATGAACCGTCAGGCAATAGTTCAACCTGGCTGTATGTCACTCCGTATTCAGCCAGAGAGCCTTTTGACGGTCTTATGCCAATAACTTCTTCCAATGTATCATAAGGTTTTCCTGATATGGATAATAGTTCATCGCCGGGACGAAGATTACCGGAAAGGGCAATATTGAGGGCATGGGTGCCGCATGCAATCTGTGTCCTCACAAGAGCATCCTCAGTATGAAATACATCAGCATATACAGCCTCAAGTGTATCTCTTCCAAGGTCTGTGTAACCGTAACCTGACGATGTTTCAAGATGCATCTCGCTAACCTGATTTTTCTGCATTGCATAAAGTACCTTCATCTGATTGTACTCAGCCACGCCGTCTATCGCTTCAAATCTTTCCTTTAAATCCTTGAGAATTCCGTCAGAAAAAGTCAGCACTTCCGCTGAAATACCCATTTTTTCATACATATCCGCAAGTTGTGAATTATTAACCGTTCTCATTTCATTACCTCTCATATACATAATTCTTTTCTTAGGTTTACATAATGTTTTTATGTAAATCATTCAGTATATATTCTAAAATTTTCTCTTTATCACTGTTGAAGTCCTCATGATTTAACCATACTACTTCTTTCTCTCTCTTAAACCATGTGAGCTGTCTTTTTGCAAAATGTCTTGTGTTCTTCTTAAGCGTATCAACAGCCTCATCATACGTACACAAGCCATCGACATAATCCCTTATTTCCTTATATCCTATACCCTGCTGTGATACAAGCTCGCGTCCAAATCCCATATTTTTTAGTTTTCTTACCTCTTCCACAAGACCATTATCAAGCATTATGTCAACTCTCATATTGATTCTGTCATAAAGCTTATCTCTGTCCATATTAAGAACATAGTACCTGAAATTGTACGGTGATTCCTTCTGTCTTTGCTCCTCATTGTGGTCCGATATTTTACACCCTGTCTCGTGATAGTATTCCAAGGCTCTTATTACCCGCTTCAAATTATTCTCGTGAATATCTTCGGCAGACTTATAATCCACCTCCCTAAGCATATGGTGAATAGCGGCATTTCCTTCCTCCGCCGCTTTTTTCTCAAGCATCCGGCGGTATGTCTTATCGCCTTCCACCTCAGAAAACTCTATATCATATAAAAGTGACTGGATATAAAATCCCGTACCTCCTGCAATGATTGGTATCTTACCTTTGCTGTATATTTCATCCATGGCTGCCATGGCCATTTTCTTAAACACATATATATTAAATTCCTCCGAAGGCTCAAGCACATCTATAAGATAATGCTTAATACCGTCCATTTCCTCCGGTGTAACCTTTGCAGAACCAATATCCATGTATTTGTATACCTGGATTGAATCAGCACTTATTATCTCTCCGTTTATGGCTTTCGCAAGCTTAATTGAAAGTTCTGTCTTTCCCACGGCAGTTGGTCCTGTAAGAATTACAAGAGGTTTTTTCTTATTTTCAAACATATCTCCTCCGTTACAACACTCGCTTGAACTTTTTCTCAAGCTCATATTTGCTCATACTTATGATTGTCGGTCTTCCATGAGGACAGTTATAAGGATTCTCAAGGGTCAAGAGCTCATCTATAAGTTCGTTTGCCTCCGCCTCAGACAGCCTGTTATTACCCTTTACCGCAGCCTTACATGACATGGATGCAATCTTTTCCGTTATTAGCTCAGGTGTTATCCTTCCTGCCGTCTCATCACTGAGATTATCAAGAATCTCCATGAGCAGTTCTTCCTTTGAGATAGAATATAAATCATACGGTACAGCTCTTACGGCATATTCCTTTCCGCCGAAATGTTCTATCTCATAACCAAAGCCTGTGAATATATCCATATATTTATTTAAAAGAGCTTCCTCACCCATATTCAGTGTCAGAATAATCGGTGGATTTACTGCTTGGGATACAGCCTTTCTTTCCCTGTATCTTGCCAGTGTTCTCTCATAGAGCACCTTCTCATGGGCGGCATGCTGGTCGATAATAAACATCTTATCCCCGTACTGTACAATCCAGTAAGTGTCAAACACCTGTCCCACAAGGATATGCTTTTCTCTGGCAGTTTTGGACAAGAGCTTATCGTCAAACAATGTCATCTGCTCCGGCTTTGTTTCAACCTCCGGCTCATCCTTTGTTAACGGATTAATTTCTGCTTTTATATCTTCATTTATTTCTGCTTTAATATCTTCCTCTGTGTCTTTTTTTATCTCAGGATTCATTGACTTTTCCGGAATTATTTCGGAAGGTTTATTATATATCCCGGCAGGACTGCCATTTTCTCTTATAACAGTACTGTTTGTCTTTACAGGTATCTCAAAGTGCTTTGATATATGTCGCTCCGTTTGTCTTTCCGTCTCAGCCATTTTCTTCTGTCTTCCAATCTCAAAAGGCTCCGGCAACGGCTTATAGGCAACCAGCTTTCTCTGTTCTTTTACTTCCGCCTTTACTCTCTCATTCTGTGTCTTCTCATCATCACATACACTTTCCGGTATAAGTTCCCTGCCCGATATAGTATCACCAATGAGTTTTAACACATACGGATAGAGTTGTTCCTGATTTCTAAACCGCAACTCCATTTTTGTAGGATGTACATTGACATCAAGAAGTTCTGAATCAATCTCAATATGAAGCGCAGTAAACGGATATTTATGCTGCATCATAAAAGGCTTATACGCCTCCTCAATGGCTTTTGAAATAAGACCGCTTCTGATATATCTTCCGTTTATAAAATAATTTTCGTAATTTCTGTTTCCCCTTGATATAACGGGCTTTCCAATAAATCCCTTAACCTTCATAAATTCATTTTCATTTTTTATCTCAAGGATATTTGACGCAATATCCCTGCCAAAAACATTGTAAATGACATCTTTGATATTACCGTTTCCCGATGTATGAAGCTTATTCTGCCCATTTACAATAAAACGGATGCTCACCTCCGGGTGTGACAGTGCTATTCGCTCAACTATGTCCGAAATATAACCGCCCTCCGTCATAGGAGATTTTAAGAATTTTCTTCTTGCAGGAGTGTTAAAAAAAAGATTTCTTACAATAAATGTTGTACCGTCAGGAACACCAATTTCAGAGAGTTCCTTCTCCTGACCGCCTTCTATGATATATCTTACACCTGTAAGGCTGCTCTTTGTCTTTGTAATAAGTTCAACCTGTCCCACTGCCGCAATACTTGAAAGTGCTTCACCTCGAAATCCCAGTGATGATACCGTAAGCAAATCCTCTGCCGTCTTTATCTTGCTGGTCGAATGGCGCAAAAATGCCACTTTTACATCATTTTTGTCTATTCCGCAGCCATTGTCCGTAATCCTTATAAAACCGATGCCGCCTTCCTTAATCTCAACTGTGACGGCTGAAGCCTTTGCATCAATGGCATTTTCTAAAAGTTCCTTCACCACTGAAGCAGGCCTCTCAATAACCTCGCCGGCTGCTATCTGATTAATTGTACTTTGATCCAAAACATGAATTTCCGGCATTTTTATCCTCCATTGCAGTAATATATTTTAACCCATATATCTGTTTTTTAACTTTCCCTGGAGCTTATACAGTGTATTGAGTGCATCTATAGGAGTCAGATTTCCCAAGTCAAGACTTTTAAGCTCTTCTAATATATCATCATCAGTAACTGTGTCAAAAAGTGACATCTGGGCTATATCCACCTCATCAAGCTTAACCTTGTTCTTTTTATTAAGTGCAGCTCCTGAATACATGGCAATCTCCTTTGCCTTTCTGGAAATATCTGCATCCATAAGCTCCATAACAAGTTCCTTTGCTCTTGAAATGACAGATTCCGGCACACCTGCAAGCTTTGCCACCTGGATACCGTAGCTCTTATCAGCACCGCCTTTTACAATCTTTCTTAAAAATACTATATCATCACCCTGCTCCTTTACGGCGATACAGTAGTTATTCACGCCCGGAAGCATACCCTCAAGCTCCGTAAGTTCATGGTAATGGGTTGCAAAAAGAGTCTTTGCGCCAAGTATCTTTGTGTTGCTTATATGTTCAACAACAGCCCACGCAATACTTAAACCGTCAAATGTACTTGTTCCCCTTCCTATCTCATCAAGAATAAGAAGACTGTCTGATGTGGCATTTCTCAAAATATTTGCCACCTCAGTCATCTCAACCATAAATGTAGACTGTCCCGATGCAAGGTCATCTGACGCACCTACTCTTGTAAATATTCTGTCGCAGATACCTATATTGGCACTCTCGGCAGGTACAAAACTTCCAATCTGAGCCATAAGGACAATAAGTGCCGTCTGCCTCATATATGTTGATTTTCCCGCCATATTCGGTCCCGTTATAATAGATATACGATTATTTCCGTTGTCAAGGTATGTGTCATTTGATACAAACATATCATTTACTATCATTTTTTCCACAACAGGATGACGTCCGTTCTTTATATCAATAACACCCTTTTCGTTTATCTTTGGACATACATATCCGTTTTTCTCTGCCACATAAGCAAGTGATGTAAATACATCAATCTTTGCCACAGCCTTGGCTGTATTCTGTATTCTTATGACATCCTCCGATATTTTTTCCCTAAGTTCTGAGAAAAGATTGTACTCAAGAACAAAAAGCTTATCCTCTGCACCGAGTATCATATCCTCAAGTTCTTTGAGCTTTGGTGTAATATATCTCTCAGCATTGGTAAGTGTCTGTTTTCTGGTGTAATCATCAGGTATCTCAAAATTATTTTTATACGCATTTGTAATCTCAATGCAGTATCCGAAAACCTTATTATACTTTATCTTTAAGGTCTTGACACCCGTTCTGTCTCTCTCGTAAGCCTCAAGCTCTGCAATCCACTCCTTGCCCTTTGTCTTTGCCTCACGAAGCTTGTCAACTTCCTCATTATATCCGGCCTTTATTATGCCGCCCTCTCTTACTGAAATCGGCGGTTCCTCAACAATTGCCGAATCTATCAGCTTTGCAATATCCTCAAGGCCGTCCATCTCACTGTTAATCTCCGAAAGAAGCTCAGATGAAAATTCACCCAGAAGACTTTTAATATACGGAAGCATTGTAAGTGAATTCTTAAATGCTATAAGATCCCTTGCTCCCGCTGACCTGTATGCAATCCTGCCAATAAGTCTCTCAAGGTCATATATGGGATTTAAATATTCTCTTAACTCCTCCCTTGTAATAAGTGAGGAATTAAGGTCTGCGATTGCTTTCTGACGTTTTACAATCTGTTCTTTTATGATAAGGGGCTGCTCTATATAATTTCTTAAAAGTCTTGCCCCCATTGCTGTCTTTGTCTTATCAAGAACCCACAAAAGCGAGCCTCTTTTCTGCTTTTCACGAAGAGTTTCAACAAGTTCAAGATTCCTTCTTGTTGAAGTATCAATAATCATGTACTTGCCCGTCGAATACGGTGTAATCTTTGTAAGCTGTGCAAGTGACGTCTTCTGTGTTTCAAGAAAATACTGAAGCAGGGCTCCTGCAGACACTATTCCCACAGGATAGTCTCCTATACCAAGTGCCTCCATTGTCATTGCCTTAAAATGGTCTGACAGTACTCTTCTGCACCTCTCATCATCAAAGTACCATGACTCCAATGAAAATACCGATATCCCAAGGCGCTCCTTTATATCAGTAACATCTATTCCGCTGACAAGAAGTGCCTCATTGCATATTATTTCCGACGGCATAAACTTATTTATCTCATCAAGAAGGGTTCTGAGTGTTTCCACCTCAGTAAGATAAAAATCACCGGTAGAAATATCTGCGGTGGCAACTCCGTAGCCGTTTTCGATATAGACAATGCTCATAAGATAGTTATTTCTGCTCTCATCAAGAGCAGTGACATTCATGTTTGTTCCCGGTGTAACAACCCTTACAACCTCACGCTTTACAAGTCCTTTTGCCTGCTTCGGATCCTCCACCTGTTCACCGATTGCCACCTTATAACCCTTAGATACAAGTTTATTGAGATACATGTCCACAGCATGATAAGGAACGCCACACATAGGTGCGCGTTCCTCAAGTCCACATTCTTTACCTGTAAGGGTTATCTCAAGTTCCTTTGATACAATTTCCGCATCGTCAAAAAACATTTCATAGAAGTCACCTAGACGGTAAAACAATATGCAATCCTTGTACTGATTTTTTGTCTCCACATATATTTTCATCATGGGAGATAATTTATTTATATCTACATCCTGCAGTCTCACCGTCTGTACCTCCAAAGTAATTTATTTATTTGCCATCTTTCTGTTCTGATGGAATTCTTTTTCCAAATTTTCTGCCAATGCAAGAGCCTCATCAATATTTCTGCAGAATTTGTCCTTTCCGACTCTGTCTGCAAAACCGCTCTTCTCCATAACTGAATAAGGCTGCTTGTTTACATGTGAGAAGATAAGTGTTGTATTATGCTTCTTACATGTATCAAGAACTCCCTCAAGGGTATGAAGTGCCGTTGCATCCATTGCAGGCACGCTTCTCATTCTTAAAATAAGAATATCTTCCTTTATGTTAAGTGCAATTGCATTAAGCTTGTCTGCCGCTCCGAAGAATAAAGGACCGTTAATCTCAAATACAAGTGTATGCTTTGGTACATTTTTTAGAGAAATGTTGTCCGCATCCTTCTCCTCATCATAATTATCATTTTCTTCGTTGACCTTATGGAAATCATCATCATACTTCCAGCCTGTGACATCGGTAACATCTGCCATTCTCTTCATAAAGAGTACTGCAGCAAGAACAAGGCCTACGCCGATTGCCATAACAAGGTCAAACACTACCGTAAGAACAAATGTCACCACAAGAACAAGAATATCACTCTTTGGTGCTCTCTTTACTGTATTAAGAACTTCTCTCCAGCCGCTCATGTTATATGCAACCATGAAAAGAATAGCTGCTATTGTAGGCATCGGAATAAGCTTTGCCAAAGGCATAAGGAAAACAAGTACAAGTGCAAGGACAACTGCGTGCACCATACCTGCAATCGGTGTACGTCCGCCGTTCTTTACATTGGCGGCAGTTCTTGCTATTGCTCCTGTTGCTGGAATACCACCGAATATACCTGAAGCGATGTTACCTGCACCCTGAGCCACAAGTTCCATATTTGAGCGGTGTCTTGAACCAATCATACCATCTGCAACAACACATGATAAAAGTGATTCAATACCTGCAAGAATAGCTATTGTAAACGCATCAGGAAGAAGTGTTCTTACAACATCAAGACTGAAATGCGGCATTGCAGGTGTAGGAAGCTTTGTTGTAATTTCATAAAGACTTCCGATTGTATTGACACCGTTTTCACCTGAATCAAGACCTGTAAGCTTCACAACTGCACTTGCAACTATAACTGCAATAAGTGAGCCCGGTATTGTCTTGTTAATATAAGGCCATATTATAAGTATTGCAAGTGACAAAAGTCCGATTAAAAATGCATTTAACGTAAATGTGTCACTACATGACACAAGAGCCTTAATTTTGTCAATTGTCTCTATGGTTTCACCCTCATAGGCTGCGGTGCTTATTCCAAGAAATGAAGAAAGCTGTCCCACAAAGATGGTAACAGCAATA
>JBGVOL010000108.1:0-19965 GCA_045126475.1 Lachnospiraceae bacterium
TTTTTAATATCATTTTTTGTAAGATTGTCACCCATTCCACTCTCATACCTTTCTAAGCTTCTTTGTCTTAAGTCGTAAGGCATTTGATACAACACACACTGAACTTAAAGACATAGCCAGACCACCAATCATAGGATTTAAAAGAAGTCCGCTTATAGGATATAATACACCCGCTGCTATGGGAAGTCCAATTGAATTATACAAAAATGCCCAGAATAAATTTTCTTTTATATTTGTGATCGTAAGCCTGCTTAACCTTATGGCCGCCGGTACATCCGCAAGGTCTGATTTCATCAGCACAATATCACCTGCTTCTATGGCAATGTCAGAGCCGTTTCCTATGGCACAGCCCACATCTGCCTGTGTAAGTGCAGGAGCATCGTTGATTCCGTCACCTACCATCATAACTTTGCGTCCGCTCTCCTGAAGTTTTGCCACAACCCCTGCCTTGTCCTCAGGAAGTACTTCTGCAATTATTTCATCGCATCCCGCCTGCCTGCCTATGGCATTTGCTGCCCCTTTATTATCTCCTGTCAGCATTACCACATGTATTCCTTCCTTTTTAAGCATGTCAACCGCTTCCCTGCTCGTAGGTTTAATGGCATCGGCAACACTTACAATTCCTTCCACTTTATCATCCAATGCCACAAATAACGGCGTCTGGCCTTCATTCTCAAGTCGTATTGCCTCGTCATCAAAAATTCTTGGAATCACAATGTTATTGTTTGATAAAAGTCTTCTGTTTCCAACTTTGACATTAATTTTCTTATTACCTATTATATCAGCAGTAATGCCCATTCCCGAATAATTCATAAAATCAGTTATCTCATACTGTTTTTCTGCATTTTCCGGCAAAATGTCCGCCGCAGCTTCCCACACTGCCTTTGCAAGAGGATGATCTGATACCTTCTCCACAATTCCTGCTAACCTTAACAATTCATCCTTATCCATATTTTCTGTGATTATCTCTCTTACCGAAGGTTTTCCCTCTGTCACCGTTCCTGTCTTATCAAGAACAACCGTATCAATCTTATGGGCAATCTCAAGAATTTCACCATTTCTTATGAGGATACCGTTTGATGCTCCAAGACCCGTTCCCACCATTATGGCAGTTGGTGTTGCAAGCCCCAGAGAACACGGACATGCTATTACAAGAACAGAAGTGAATATCCTAAGTACAAACGCCATGTCCTTTCCCGCAATAATCCATACAATAGCTGAAATAACGGCTATAGCTATAACCGCAGGGACAAACACGCCTGCAACTTTATCGGCCAGTTTTGATATGGGTGCTTTTTTGCCCTGGGCGTCCTCCACAAACCTGATGATTTTTGAAAGCGTTGTGTCCTCCCCTACTTTTGTAACCTTTACATAAAGCACACCGTTTACATTGATACTTCCGCCTATTACACTGCTTCCCTCATTTTTTTCAACAGGTATGCTCTCTCCTGTAATCATCGATTCATCAACACCACTGTTTCCTTTAACAACAACACCGTCAAGAGGAATCTTAGCTCCGGGACGCACAAGAACAATATCATCTATCTTAAGACTCTCCGTCGGTACCTCTGTCCCGTCCTCAAGAACTGCCACATCAGGAGACAACTCCATAAGCTTCTTTATTGCCCCTTTTGTCTTTGCCTTGCTTATACCTTCAAGATACTTTCCAAACATGACAAGTGTAATGACAACCGCCGCCGACTCATAATAAAGATTATGGACATAGTGGGCATTAACCGGTATAAGATATGTCATAACAAGACTGTAAATAAATGATGCCGCACTTCCTATGGCCACAAGTGAATCCATATTGGGATTCAGATGAAACAGGGATTTGAAACCAACGGTAAAAAATTTTCTTCCAAACCACATAACAGGAATCGTTAATATAAGCTGGGTCATGGCGTAATTTCCCGGATACTTATGCATGTCCATTATGTCAGGAACCGGAAGATTGTCTATTATCATCTGTCCCATGGAAATATAAAGTAGTATCACGGTAAACACTGCTGCATAAATAAGGTTCATTCTGTGTATCTTAAGATTTTTCTCTTCATTATCGTATATTGAATCGTCTTTATCATTAAAATCACTACGTTTTTCCGATGTAATCTTTGCTACAGGTTTCACATAGGGTTTTATGCCAAAGCCGGCTTTCTCAACCTTTGCCATAATAACGTCCGGTGTAACCTTGGTTTCATCATAGCGTATATTCATACGATTTGTCGTAAGATTTACATCACTTAATTCTACACCGTCAAGTTTTCTCGTAACACGTTCCACTGCCGCGGAACACGCTGCGCAGGACATACCCTCAATGATGAATATCTCTTCAACCATGATAACTTCTCTCCCTTCCAAGTCAAAATCATTTATTGTTACTATTCACAGTAATTTACACCTTTATTCCTATACAAAATCGTCCACCGTTATGTAGATTCTGCCCTTCCTCGTCTCTCCCGATATTGACTTAAATGTCATTTTTCCCAATCCCCTTACGGAAATAGTATCACCCTCTTTTACCTGGTAACTGTTATTCTCACAAACTCTTCCGTCAACAAACACCTTCTGGTTTCTAAAAAGAAGCAGTGCTTCATTGCGGGACAGCTTATACCGTCCTGCCACAACAACATCAATTCTTAAGGATGATACAAGTATCTCCTTTTCCTGCTTCTTCACCTCTATACGGCTTGGTATTTCATCCACCTTCTCCACTTTTACATGAGTATGCTTAACCTTTTCAAGGTTCTTTGTAATGTAATCCGCAATCTTTTCATCAACAAACAGATATGCCTCTTTTCCGTCAACAAGGATATCACCTACTGTATCTCTTTTTATTCCAAGATTCATAATTGCTCCCAGAAAGTCGCGGTGGTTAAAATCATCGGCAAATTTCTCAAGCAAAGGCATAACATGCAGTATTACAATAGGAAATGGCACCTCATAGCCCATACTTTCCGTATCACCAAAACGTGCCATCTGCCTTTCCGTATTTTCCATGCCTCCCCAAAGGGTGTATCTTATACCTGACTTATCACATGTCTCATGAAGCAGAGATATATCTGATACCGACAAAAATCCCGTAAAGAAATACTGTGAGCATTTTTCAGATTTGTCACCAAGCTCTTTAAACCTTTTTTGTAAATATATCTCATCTTCCGTCATCTATCTGCATTCCTCTATCATCTTTTCAATCTCAGCCTTGCTTGAAAATCCTACGGACTGCTTCACAAGGTTGCCGCCTTTTAAGAATACAAGGGTTGGAATGCTGACAACATTGTAAGAAACCGCAAGCTCCGGAACCTTGTCCACATCCACCTTCACAACCTCAATCTCTGTATGCTCTTCTGCTATCTGTTCAATAACAGGCGACAACATCTTGCATGGTCCGCACCATGTTGCAAAAAAATCAATAAGCACAAGCTTATCACTCTTTAAAATTTCATTTTTATATTCCTCAAAATCAATATGTCTTACTGCCATACTATACCTCCCGTTTTCTGTGTTCCTGCCCTCAGGCATCAATAAGGTTTCCTTTTTTGACATTGCTGTCTATTATATCAAGTACCATGCCATAGAGTGTCTCTGAGCCCGGTCTTACCTTTCTTTCGGCTCTTGCACGGACTTTAGAAGCCTCCACCTTATGTTCTCTCCATGCAAGCCCTTCTGACGCATCATTAAGCATCAGCGGCTGCACACTGTCCATCGCATTGGCAAATTTTGATTCCGGTGTATCAGCGTCCTCAAATTCCAGCCAAAGATTCATAAAATACTCTGCCTGATCCTCCGGCAGTATACCAAATATTCTGTCCGCTGCCTTCCTTTCCCGCTCTGCCTTAGTGGCATTACCCTTATCATCATAAGCATAGGTATCACCGGCATCAATCTCTATAATGTCATGAACAATAACCATGGACATTGTCCTCGATAAATCAATTTTTTCATTGGAATACTCCGACAGAAGCATTGTCATAAGGGCAAGATGCCATGCATGTTCAGCATCGTTTTCCTTTCGCAGTGCATTTAAAATGTATGTCTGTCTTCCGATTCCTTTTTCTTTGTCCATTTCCATGGCAAATTCCATCTGCTTCCTTAAACGTTCTCTATCTTCCATTCTTTAGTCTCTCCTGCTTGCACTTCTTCATGTTGTACAGAATAATGTCTCTTGCCTTTACCGCATCTGCCTTTTCAAGTGCCGGAACTCCCTTTAACGGATAATCCATTCCCAGGGCTTCATACTTAGGAACTCCCATGGTGTGATAAGGAAGCACGTCAAGAGCCTGCACATTATCAAGTTCGCCGAGAAAATGTCCCAGCCTCTCAAGATACTCTGTCTTGAACGTTATTCCCGGTACAGTCACGTGGCGAATCCAAACAGGAAAGTTAATTTCATTAAGATATCTTGCAAAATCAAGAATATTTTTGTTTGAATGACCTGTCAGTATCTTGTGCTGTTCATCATCGATATGCTTGATATCAAGCATGATAAGATCCGTATACTTAAGCAGTTCGTTCATCTTTTCCATAAATTTTTCGCTGTCTCTGTTAAACACCACGCCTGATGTGTCAATGCATGTGTGAACACTCTTCTGCTTAGCTTTTTTAAACAGTTCTATCATAAAATCCATCTGAAGGAGTGGTTCTCCGCCTGTCACAGTAAGACCACCGTTTGTCAGATACGGTCTGTACTTTTCAAAATCCTCCAAAAGTTCATCTGTGCTTCTAAGTGTTCCCGCATTTATCTCCCACGTATCAGGATTATGGCAATACTGACATCTCATAGGACATCCCTGTACAAAAATAACATATCTTACACCCGGTCCGTCTACCGTTCCGAATGTTTCTATTGAATGAATATGACCTTCCATATCTACACCACGCCTTTCGTATTTTTAATTACATTATACCTCATATCGCGGCTTTCTTAAAGACCTACTTTTAAACCATTTATTTACTAAGTCGCATGGCTCTTAAAGCGTTTATAATGGCTATAACGCATACTCCCACGTCAGCAAATACGGCATACCACATTGATGCTATTCCAAGTGCCGCCAGTATAAGAACCCCTATCTTTACGGCAATTGCAAAAACTATGTTTTCCTTTACTATCCGAATGGTTTTTCTTGCAATTTTTATGGCCTTAACAATATTTGAAGGCTTATCATCCATCAGTACAACATCTGCTGCCTCGATGGCGGCATCCTGTCCCAGACCACCCATGGCAATTCCGATATCTGCCCTGGCAAGAACGGGTGCATCATTGATGCCGTCTCCCACAAAGGCAACTCTCTCGTCATCCTTCTTGCTTTCCATAAGTTTTTCCACCCATTCAACCTTGTCTGCCGGAAGCAGCTCTCCGTGGATTTCACCTATCCCAAGCTGTTCTCCCACATGGGCTGCAATGTTATTCTTATCTCCTGTCAGCATGACAAGTCTGTCTATTCCAATATTTCCAAGACCGGATATTGCCTCTTTTGAATCATCCTTTATCTCATCAGAGATAACAATATAACCCTGATACTCTATGTCTGTGCCCTTTTGGTATGCCACATAAACAATTGTTCCAAGAGCATCTGCCGGTGTGTATTGTATACCGAATTTTTCCATTAAGCGGTGACTTCCTGCATAGATAATTTCCCCACCGGTCTCTGCTTTTATTCCGTGACCTGAAATTTCCTCATATCCGTTACTGTCAGAATTCTTAACCATTTCATCGTATATGGCTTCATTTCTTTCCTTCAATTCGTTTTTCAATGAAATTGCAATAGGATGATTTGAGAAAAGCTCTGCTCTCGCCACTTTTATTAAAAGCTCTGTCTCATTTCCTGCATCCTTTGAGACAGGATGTATTTCCGTAACCTTAAAGTTTCCCTTTGTCAGTGTACCGGTCTTGTCAAATACAACCATACTGCATTTTGCAAGCTGTTCAAGATAACTGCTTCCTTTTATAAGTATTCCCCTTGACGAAGCACCTCCTATGCCTGCAAAGAAGCTTAAAGGAACTGATATTACAAGTGCACACGGACATGAGATAACAAGGAAGCTTAATGCCCTGTATATCCACTTTTCCCATACTGCCGCCAAAGCCGCACCTTCCACACAAGGCGGAATAATGGCAAGTGCTATGGCTATAAACACAACTGCAGGTGTATAATATCTTGCAAACTTAGTAATAAACTGCTCAGACTGTGATTTCTTTTTGCTTGCATTCTCCACAAGCTCCAGTATCTTTGAAACAGTTGACTGTCCGAATTCCTTGCTTACTTCTATCTCAAGTACTCCGCTGACACTGATTGAACCGCTTATAATGTTATCTCCCACCGAAACCTCTCTCGGAAGACTCTCTCCCGTAAGTGCCGTTGTATCAATTGTTCCTTCTCCTTTTGCAAGTTTGCCGTCAAGGGCAACTTTTTCTCCCGGTTTTACGACAATAATCTCCCCGATTTTAACATCCTTAGGTTCCCTCTTAACTACAGAACCGTCATTAAGTTTTACATAAGCAACATCAGGTCTGATATCCATAAGTGCCGTAATAGATTTCCTTGACTTCCCGACAGCGTATGACTGGAACATCTCACCTATCTGATAAAGCATCATAACGACAACTGCCTCAGGATATTCTCCAACAAAGAATGCTCCTATGGTCGCTATGGACATGAGGAAATTCTCATCAAAAACCTTACCTCTGCATATGTTCTTTGCAGCGGTTTTAACAACCTCACCGCCAACCGTAAAATATGACAAAAGATAAAAGATAAGACTTATGCTCTCCGCCGTTCCGAGGCTTATCTTAATCATATCTGCCAGATTTTTTGCATATTTCTCCGTAAATATGGCTACAACAAAAAATGCCGCTGCAAGAAAAATCTTAGCTATATCTTTTCTGTCTATGTTTTCTCCATGCTCATGGTCATGACCACAGCCGCAACCGCAATCATCATCATGGTCGTCATCACAGCGACAGTGTTCATCATTACTCTCATGACTGTGCTTTTCTTCCTCATGTTCACCACCACAGCAACAGCAGTGTTCTTCATGATTGTGATTATGTATGTTATCATGTTCGTGATTATGCTCTTTTTTCATAAATACCTCCTTATTTTCACTCCGCAATGTGTTCAATTCCCTGACTTAATATGAGTTCAATATGTTTGTCAGACAGTGAGTAGAATATTGATTTACCCTCTTTTCTGTATTTGACAAGCCTCATCTGTTTTAATACTCTAAGCTGATGAGATACGGCCGACTGACTTATGCCAAGTACCTGTCCGATATCGCACACACACATCTCCGACTGTAACAGAACATAAAGTATCTTTATACGTGTCGAATCGGCAAAAACCTTGAAAAACTCCGCCAAATCAAAAAGTACTTCCTCCTGTGGCATATTCTTATTTACCTTATCTACAATGTCCTGATGAATATGGATATATTCACAAACATCCTCATTATCAAACTTTTCCATCAAAGCACCTCCTTGTTTTATGAACATATGAATATTTGTTCATATATTCACTATACAACCATATAAAGAAAATGTCAATATAATTTTTTATTTAACATTGCATCATCAAAAAATATTTTTCATTTCTACGTTTACTTTCCGCTCTATCCGGGATATAATAATCGTAACTACAGTATTCTTTAGATTTCAAGAATAGAAAGGGGTTCCTTATGAATTTAGCAAAAATCTCTTCCAACGGTCAGATTACCGTACCGGCTGAAATACGCCGCTTACTCGGTTTGAAATCTGGTGACAAAATTTTGTTTTTCCAAAATAAAGATGGTGACATTGTTATTAACAATGCATCAGCCAAAGCCATTTACAAGGCACAAGCTGCATTCTCAGGTGTTGCCGAAGAAATGGGTGTATACAATGATGATGATGTACAGGCACTTGTAAACGAGGTTCGCTACGGAAAGGATTGATACTTTGAAAATATTAATTGATACGAATATTCTTTTCTCTGCAATCCTGTTTCCACGTTCCAAGCCAGCTCTTGCACTGCTCCACGCTGCCAGATACCATGACATTGTATTGTGTGACCGCAATATTTCTGAATTAAGGGATATTCTTAACCGAAAGGCACCAAAAGCACTTCCAGATGCCGAAGTATTGCTGGCTGAACTATCTTACGAATTAATTCCTGCAGCTTACCATGCTGAAAAGTTAATTCGAGATGTGAAAGATCAGCCCATTTTAAATGCAGCAATAGTTTCTAATGTGGATGTTATCCTAACCGGTGACAAAGATTTTCTTAGTTTGGATATGGAACATCCTCGTCCTATGACGGTAACAGAATTTTTAGAAATGGAGGGAGTGGAGTAACATACTCTGCTCCCTTTTTGTTAATAATTAGAATTCTGAAAAAGGGCAGACAACTTTCGCCGCCTGCCCAGATTCATATGATTATCGTTTTTCTCACATTTATTTACACCATTGAACCCTGTGTAAAGAGGGATTTAACATGTTCAATATCTTCCTGACCTGCTTTATCGGCAGGAACATAATAAGCCTTTTCCCTTGCAATCTGGAAAAGCTCCTCCTGTGAAAGCTCACATGCATTACGAAGCTGCTTTAATGTCTGCTTAAGCTCCATATTTTCTGTCTGAGGAATCATCTCACCATATCTTACCAGTTCACCGTTCATTCCGGCCAAAGTATCATTTACCATTGTTTTTTCCTGCATCTGCATTTCAATCTGCCTCCTATCCTATAAGAACTTCATTAACTGCTCTTTGTTCTGCTGTGCTGTCTGCGCACCCTTCTGAAAGAAATTCTTAATCTTTGCATCAGTTGCACAGTTAGCATACTCCTGCAGCTTGCTGTGAGTTGTGTCAAATCCTCCTATAAGATGACGAAGGTTCTGTAATTCGAGTTCTGAAATCTCTGCCATGTCTCTTACCTGCCTTTCTGAAATACAATTGTTTTGAAACTGTAACAAAATAATTGACAGTTCCACAGGTATAGTTTGAACATACAAAAGATTTTTATTCTAAAAAACAGACAAAGAAAATTTTTTAATATTTGTACCAACTGATAAGTTCCTGCAGCTTTCCTGCATTCTCCTTAAGTTCAATACCTGTCGTTGCAATTTCCCAGTCTTCCTTTAAAATCCTCATACCCGAAGCTGACAATCTTTTCTATATTACCGTTTTCTTTAAGACTGTATATGGTCGGAAGGGGCATACCGTTAAATGTGTTGTTCTTACATATCGTGTAGATTGCCATATCACCAAATATCAGTCTGTCACCTACATTAACATCATCTTTAAAATAATATGTTCCAACAACATCTCCCGAAAGACAGGTCGGCCCGCCAAGCCTGTATGCATAACCTTCTCCCGGCTCATCACAGGCTCCCATAAGCGGCGGCATATACGGCATTTCTATTACATCAGGCATATGACATGCAGCAGACGCATCCATAATAAGATTAGTGACACTGCCGTTTGTAACCTTGTCGAGAACCTCTGTCACCATATATCCGGCGTTTAATGCACATGCCTCTCCCGGTTCAAGATATACCAGTACCCCGTATTCATCCTGTATCAGATTAATGCACCTTTCAAGTCTTTCAATATCATATCCCGGTTTTGTGATGTGATGACCTCCGCCAAAGTTTAACCACTTCATCTGTTTAAGATATTTTCCAAACTTTTCTTTCACTGCAGAAAGTGTAATTTCAAGAGCATCCGAATCCTGCTCACATAAGGTATGAAAATGAATTCCGTCAAGAAGTGACAAAAGCTCCGGTGTCATCTCTTTCTCCCACTGCTCCTTCGTCACGCCAAGTCTGCTTCCCGGCGCGCAGGGATCATATATTTCATGTCCCTCCTGTGTGGAACACTCCGGGTTTATACGGATACCAAGGCTCTTTCCGGCGGCTTTGGCTTTTTTCCCGAATTTTTCAAGCTGTGATACCGAATTAAAAACAATGTGGTCTGCGTACTTTAATAGTTCATCAAAATCTCTTTCCTTATATGCGCCACAAAAAACGTGAACCTCTCCGTCAGGCATCTCCTCTGCTCCAAGTCTTGCCTCATAAAGACCGCTTGCCTCTGTTCCTGCGAGACATTCAGATAATATTCCGTATGTATTAAAGTTTGAAAATGCCTTCTGAGCCAGAAGTATCTTACATCCGGTTCTCTCCTGAACACTCTTTAATATCTCCCCGTTATGGCGAAGCATCGCCTCGTCTATAACATAGCACGGAGTTTCAACTTTTTTAAAAATTTCTTTCACATCATAGGATGAAAGCCCCTTAAAAGGGGCTTTATTATACAATAAATTTTCCATTTTTTATCCTCTGCCATTAGTCAACAAGTACAGGTTCATGGCTTTCCTTATGAGGAAGTCCGTACTTTGAAAGTGCTTCAAGATATGGGTCCGGGTCAAATTCTTCAACTGTGAATACACCCTTTTTATCCCATTTCTTTGTAAGGAGCATAAGCGCGCCGCACATAGCCGGTACACCTGTTGTGTATGAGATTGCCTGTGAACCTACTTCTTTGTAGCACTCCTCATGGTCACATATATTATAGATATAATATGTCTTGTCCTTACCGTCCTTCTTTCCCGTAAATATGCAGCCGATATTTGTCTTTCCCTTTGTCCTTGGGCCAAGTGTTGCAGGGTCAGGAAGAAGCTCTTTCAAAAACTGTATAGGAACAATTTCCTTACCCTCATACATTACAGGAGTTGTTGAAAGCATACCCACATTTTCAAGACATTTCATATGTGTCAGATAACTCTGTCCGAATGTCATAAAGAAACGTATTCTCTTTACGCCCGGTATATTTGCAGCCAGTGATTCGATTTCCTCATGGTGAAGAAGGTACATATCCTTCATTCCAACGCTGTCAAAATCATACTCACGCTTGATACTCATGGCAGGAATCTCAACCCAGTGTCCGTCTTCCCAATAGCTTCCCGGTGCAGATACTTCTCTTAAATTTATCTCCGGGTTAAAGTTTGTGGCAAAAGGATAACCATGGTCGCCTCCGTTACAGTCAAGAATATCAATTGTCTCTATTGTGTCAAACTCATGCTTTAAAGCATAGGCACAGTAGCTCTGTGTTACACCCGGGTCAAATCCCGAACCGAGAAGTGCCGTAAGACCTGCCTTCTCGAATTTTTCTTTGTATGCCCACTGCCATGTATAATCAAAGTATGCAGAAAAGCCCGCTTCTTTACAGCGTTTCTCGTATACTTCCCTCCACTGTGGGTCGTTAATATCCTCAGGCTCATAATTTGCAGTATCCATATAATTGACGCCGCATATAAGACATGCGTCCATGATTGTCAAATCCTGATACGGAAGTGCTATATTCATGACAAGCTCCGGCTTGTAGCTGTTAATAAGCTCAACAAGCTGGTTCACGTCATCAGCGTCAACCTGTGCCGTTGTAATGTTTGTAGCTGTCTTTCCCTTAAGCTTTGCCGCCAGGTCATCACACTTTGACTTTGTGCGGCTGGCTATACAGATATCCGTAAATACCTCACTTGCCTGACAACATTTCTGAATGGCTACCGATGCGACTCCGCCGCAGCCTATAATTAAAACTCTGCTCATTTTTTATCCACCTTTCTTATATCTAAAACATACTGAGTATCAATTCTCTTAAAACCTTGCACGCTACGGCAGTAGATGTTCCTGACCCGTCAAGCATCGGTGCAAGTTCATTTACATCAGCGGCAACCACATTGGTGCGGCTCACAAGCATTATAGCCTCAAGCAGCTCCTTAAAAGTTACTCCTCCTGCCTCCGGCGTTCCTGTTCCCGGAAATACAGACGGGTCAAGGCAGTCCAAATCTATGGTAAAATAGACAGGAACCTGTTTTTCCTTAAGTTCTTCAACCAGCTCTCTTAATCCTGTGAAATCAAACTTCTGCATATCCGTATGCTCTTTTGCAAATAAGAACTCCGGTCTGTCACCGCTTCTTATGCAGAACTGATGAATCTTTCCGTCTCCCACAAGTTCATGGCAGCGGCGAATTACACAGGCATGGCTTAGTTTTGCCCCCAGATAATCATCTCTCAAATCAGCATGGGCATCAAAATGAATAATGTGTAAATCCTTCCATTTCTTAACAGCCGCCCTGACAGCTCCCAGTGTAACAAGATGTTCTCCTCCGATTAGAATCGGCATCTTGCCGTCACTTATGATTTTCTCTGCTCTTTCCTCTATATCTTCAAGTGCACTCTCCTGACTTCCGAAACAAAGCTCCAAATCACCGCTGTCAAACACGTCGTAATCCGTTAAGTCCTTGTCCTGATAAGGGCTGTATGTTTCAAGACCAAAGCTCTCATGGCGCATTGCCGATGAGCCGAAGCGCGCTCCCGGTCTGAAGCTTGTGGTGGAATCAAAAGGTGCTCCAAAAAGAACAATGTCAGCCTCCTCATAAGAGGCGTCACAGCCTATAAATGTCTCAACATTTCTTCCCAAATTTTCAGCCATCTACTCTACCTCCTTTAGCATATCCTCAAGAAATGCCGGAAGGTAAAATGCTCCCTTATGCAGCCTTGTGGTATAGTACTTCGTTCTAAGATTCAGACTGTTCCAGCGTTCGCTGTCCTGGTCGTCAATAGGATGATACTTCTTGCTGGCAAATCCGAAAAGCCAGTAACCTGCCGCATATGTAGGTATATGTGCCTGATAGACACGGCTTATAGGAAATGTACTTGCGATACGGCCATGACTTCTCTTCATGGCATTTGCATCCTCCTTGTAAAACGGACTTCCCTGCTGATTTACAAGTATTCCGTCCGACCTTAACGCCTTGTAACAGTTGCCGTAAAACTCCTTTGTGAACAGGCCTTCCGCAGGACCGAAGGGGTCATTGGAATCTACTATAATCAAATCGTACTCATCCTCGCACTTTCTGATAAACTTAAGACCATTCTCAAAATAAATGTTTACTCTTCTGTCGTCAAGACGGCTGGCATTTTCAGGAAGATACTGGCGGCATACCTTTATTACTTCCTCGTCCATCTCAACCAAATCAATTCTCTTTATGGACTGATATCTTGTCAGCTCATGGACAACACCACCGTCTCCGGCTCCGATTACAAGTACCTTCTTTACATCAGGATGAACCGCCATCGGTACATGAACAATCATTTCATCATATATAAATTCATCACGCTCTGTAAGCATTATGTTTCCGTCAAGAGATAATACTCTTCCGAATTCAACGGTATCAAATACATCTATTCTCTGATAATCACTCTGCGCTGAATAAAGCTGCTTGTTTACACGAAGACTGAGCTTTACATCAGGGGTGTGGTGCTCACTAAACCAAAGCTCCATATTTTCCTCCTTACTACTCTGATATATCAAGTACATTTAAATGCTGAATCTGCGGGTCCTCCGGACCTGTCATCTGACATCCTTTCTCATGTGCATAGGAAATATATTTAAGAATGTCTGCCGTAATCTTCTCTCCCGGTGCCAGAATCGGTATTCCCGGGGGGTAACACATAACAAACTCGCTGCATATATATCCTTCTGTTTCCATGATAGGCAAACTCTTCTTTGGTGCATAGAATGCTTCCTGTGGACTTGCCACCACAATCGGGTCTATATACTCCTGCGTCATAAGTCCTGACGGGTCTCCCTTAAATCGTCTTCTTATCTCTGCCAGAGCACTTACAAGGCGCTCCACCTCCTGAAATCTGTCCCCGATTGAAAGATACGCAAGGACATTTCCAAGATCACCAAACTCTATCTGTATGTCATATTCATCTCTCAAAATGTCGTAAACCTGAATACCTGCAAGTCCCACATCAAGAGTATGTACACTTAACTTAGTAGGGTCAAAATCAAACACTGCATTTCCATCCACAAGCTCCTCACCGAAGGCATAATAATCACCTATGGTATTTATCTCATCTCTTGCATACTCTGCAAGCTCACGAACCTGTCTGAATATCTTCTTTCCTCTCATGGCAAGATTTCTTCTTGAAATATCAAGACTTGACATAAGAAGATAACTTCCCGACGTAGTCTGTGTAAGATTTATAATCTGTCTTACATAGCCGGGATTTACATTCTTTCCTGTAAGAAGCAGGCTTGACTGTGTAAGGCTTCCGCCGCTCTTATGCATGGAAACTGCTGCCATATCTGCTCCCGCTGCCATAGCTGAAATTGGTAAATCCTCTCCAAAGTAGAAATGAGTACCGTGGGCCTCGTCAGCAAGGCAGAGCATGCCTGCCTCATGTGCCATCTCCACAATTGCCTTAAGGTCAGAGCATATTCCGTAATATGTAGGATTATTTACAAGAACCGCAACTGCGTTTGGATGCTCCTTAATGGCATTGGCAACCTGCTCACGCTTCATTCCCAGAGCAATTCCAAGACGCTTATCAACTTCCGGATTAACATACACCGGAATGGCACCGTTTAATACAAGGGCATTTATGACACTTCTATGTACATTTCTTGGAAGAATAATCTCATCGCCTCTCTTGCATGCCGTAAGCACCATACTCTGTACGGCACTGGTAGTTCCTCCGACCATAAGGAAAGCATTGGCTGCACCGAATGCCTCCGCTGCAAGCATCTCCGCCTCACGAATAACCGAAACAGGATGGCACAGGTTGTCAAGAGGCTTCATACTGTTTACGTCAACACCTACGCACTGCTGACCTAAAAACTCCGTAAGTTCAGGATTTCCTCTTCCTCTTTTATGTCCCGGCACGTCAAAAGGTACCACTCTCATCTGTCTGAACTGTTCAAGGGCCTCATATATCGGTGCTCTTGATTGGTCTAAATTCACATTTTCTGCTTCCAATTTTCCAAATCCTCCATAAAAAATTAAGCAGCGTATAAAATACGCTGCCTGAAAAGTCAAACACTAATACAATTATATATCACCACTGTGACAAAATGCCACAACGATACGGTAAATACACGAAAAAACTTCACAATAAATACCAGATATACACACTATAATAATTCAGAGTCTATATAGCAATCATTACTTTTACTACTCTTATTGACTGTTTCACAAGCCAGCGCATAAGCGCTATTCGGTTTATAAGAAACCAACTAAACCGCACTGCATCGCAGTTACGATTAAACTTATAAAATTTGAATTCAATAAGGCAACTAAGTTGCCAATCGGCAGTGGACCCGGCTGTCCGTATGGCCTTAGCTCTTTCGAGCGGTCCCTAACAATTGTTATAAGAAAAACTCCAAATCATTTTTTCTTAAACCTTAGTCAGAATATCATATAGTGTTGGGATTGTCAATCTATTCAGAGGATTTGTTCACAGTTTTTTCACTTGACAGTATATTTTTATATTCCTATACTCATAAGATGGTGTATTTTGAAATAAGAATTTGGAGGTCGATTTCATGGAGATGTGTATTATAGTACTTGTCACATTTTTCGCCGGAATGGGAGCCGGACTCGGTACCGGCTTTGCCGGTCTTAGTGCCGCGGCAGTTATTTCTCCCATGCTTATGACTTTTCTTGGAGTAGAACCTTATACAGCAGTTGGTATAGCCCTTGCCTCTGACGTTCTTGCCAGTGCCGTATCTGCATACACGTACGGAAAGAACAAGAATCTTGATATTAAAAACGGCATCATAATGATGATAAGCGTCCTTGTGTTTACTGTTGTAGGAAGCTTTGTATCAAGTCTTGTCCCTTCCGCGACAATGGGTAACTTTTCTGTATTTATGACATTCCTTCTCGGTGTCAAATTTATAATAAAACCGGTTATGACCACAAAAGAAGCAATGGAATCCGTATCTGCAAAAAAGAGAGCCATACAGTCAATCATATGCGGCACAATCGTTGGATTCATCTGCGGCTTTATCGGTGCCGGCGGCGGAATGATGATGCTTCTTATACTTACAAGTGTGCTTGGCTACGAGCTTAAGACTGCCGTAGGCACAAGCGTCTTTATAATGGCATTCACAGCATTTACCGGTGCCGTATCCCACTTTGCCTTCGGTGATACACCGGACATGCTCATTCTCTGTCTCTGCATGGTTTTCACGCTTATATGGGCAAGAATAGCCGCACTTTTCGCCAACAGGGCAGAGCCAAAGACATTAAACAGAGCCACCGGTATTGTGCTTGTCATTCTGGGCATTGCAGTATTTGCATTTAAACTTATCTAAATTTAAGATTAAAGGCTTCCATGCCGGGATACTCTGCCCTCTCTTCACAGGCAAGCTCCTGTTCAATTCTTAAGAGCTGATTATACTTTGCCACTCTGTCACTTCTGCACGGAGCGCCTGTCTTAATCTGGCATGTGTTCATGGCAACGGCAAGGTCAGCTATGGTTGTATCCTCCGTCTCACCTGAACGATGGGAAGATATTGCCGTGTAGCCTGCTGCGTGGGCCATTTTTATTGCATCAATGGTTTCTGACACAGAGCCAATCTGATTAAGCTTTATAAGAATGGAGTTGGCACATCCGCTGTCTATTCCCTTTTTAAGCCTCTCTGTGTTTGTCACAAACAAATCATCCCCTACAAGCTGTACCCTGCTGCCAAGCCTGTCTGTCAGCTCTTTCCATCCCTTCCAGTCCTCCTCATTTAACCCGTCTTCTATGGAATATAGAGGGTATCTGTCACAAAGTTCTTCATACAGGGAAATCATTTCCTCTGTAGTGCGCATAACCGCAGTCTTTTCGGTATCAGGTACGGCAGTCTCCGTTCCGTTTTTCTTTCTTAGTATTTCACTCTCCCCAGGAAAATAGTACATACCCGAATCAGGCTCATAAAGTTCAGAAGCCGCCGCATCCATGGCAAAAACAACGTCCTTACCACACTCATATCCTGCGTCCTTAACTGCTTTTTCAAGGTAGTCAAATACCTCAAAGGCATCCTTTAAATCAGGAGCAAATCCGCCCTCATCTCCAACAGCAGTTGATTTTCCGTCCTGCTCAAGAATCTTTTTAAGGCAGTGGTAAATCTCTGCTCCCATTCTCAGTGCCTCCTTAAAGCACGGTGCACCCACAGGCATTATCATAAATTCCTGAAAATCCACGGTATTCTTTGCATGGACACCCCCATTTAAAATATTCATCATTGGAACCGGAAGCTTATGACCCATTCCACCGCCTAAAAACTTGTACAAAGGCATATCCATAGCCTGTGCCGCAGCCCTTGCCGTAGCAATAGACACTGCCAGTATTGCATTTGCACCAAGCTTTGACTTATCCTTTGTTCCGTCAGCCTCTATCATTGCCTTATCAACGGCATATATATCTGACGGGTTCATTCCCTTCAAACACTCATTTATCACTGTGTTTACGTTATTGACCGCAATCAGCACACCCTTTCCGCCATAACGCTTCTCATGTAAGTCTCTAAGTTCAAGTGCCTCAAACTCACCTGTCGACGCTCCGCTTGGTGCCATACCTATGCCAACGGTTCCGTCTGATAAATGAACTTCTGCCTCTACTGTAGGATTTCCTCTTGAATCCAGTATTTCTCTTGCAGTAACCTTTTCAATCTCTAAATGCTTCATGTGAACCTCCGGAATAATTAATTACATTTGTCCAAACTCATAAAGCATTTTTCCCATGTTTTTTTATATTATTCAGTAAAAATAATATTCTAAATACTATTTTACCTGTCTGAGCATTTCCTCAGTTAATCCCTTCAGCTGAAGGTATAAGTCGTTTTTTCTATAACCTGTAACTGTTGCAAAGCTGCCGACCTGCAGCTCATTCATCATATTTTCCATACGCGCCAGAAGTGTATTTAAAAGATTCCACGCAACGCTACTGTCCGCCTTAAGAATTAATAGAAAGTTTGATTTTTCAATTTCCAAAACAATAGTATCATCAACCATGGCAATTGTTATCTTCAAAGGAACCACAAATGATGTCCGTCTTGCCCTGTAACAAAAGATATGCCGTATTACCCTTTTCATTCTCCAGACATATAAATTCGCCCTTATTAAACTTCTTAACTTTTCCCAGTGTTCTTAATAATTCAATATTCATCAGTGGTCTCCTTACAAATCATCTGACGAAATTTTAGCATATACAAATATTTTATGCAATATTGTACTTTACTTTGGCAGACTATTTCTTAGGCAGAGTGCCCCCCATCCGATTCCGGGACTTGGAACCGTAAAACCATTAAGGGGTCTTGCCCCTCTTATAAGATATGCCTTAACCTTCTCACCATAGAGATACCTGTCATTTCCCCTGACAATTCCCCACTCCATCATAAGAGCTGCCGAACCGGTGACAAAGGGTGTGGCAAAGGATGTTCCCGTTCTCTGCACCATTCCTCCACCAACTGCGGCACAGCTGATGTTCACACCGGGAGCTACTATATCAGGTTTAATCTGCTTTGTTGTTCGTGTAAAACCTCTTCCCGAAAAATCTGCATAAGAGAAGTTTAACGGGTCATATGCACCTACCGATATGACAGACTGCGCTGTTGACGGTATTGTAAGGGTTGTGTCCGGCACAGGCTGTAAAAATATGGTATTTGACGATATCCTCTCCCCCGGAATCCACATATCAAACTCGCCGTCAATTATCCTCACGGGAGTCAGATTAATCTTCCAGATACCGGTGTCAATATAAGAATTCTCAGGAATAAATTCCACATAAATCTCCTGATAGGGGCTGTAGGGACTTGGCTCACCATAATAAATAAGAAGAAGTGTATTGTCCAGCCTGTATCTGTATGCTCCAAGATTATTCTCCAAGATTCCCGTGCTTCTTCCCGACGGCGAAATAATCTCAATGCGAAATACATCTCCGTATGATTTCCAAAGCTGCAGGTTCAAAGACGGCTCATACATTCCAACGGCAAGTTCCACTACCTCCTGTCTTCCTTCCTCCAACCGTCCTCCCGTATGACTTCCCGAAGCACCTTCGTTACCTGTTCCCACCACAATTACACTTCTGCCAACTTCCGAAACGCTGTCTATATATGTTGCAAGCAAAGATGTCCCGTCATGGGAACCATAATTATTTCCAAAACTCAGATTAACGGCAATTGGTCTTCCGTAATACAAACCTCTCCTGACAAAAAAATCAATTGCCTGCATCAACTGACTGGTCTTAGGAAATGAGCCTTCCGTCGGGTTTCCGAGTTTTACCACAATAAGCTCGGACCTTGTTGCAATTCCACTGTCATTTTCAGGATCAGATGACTTATTTACTGCAAAATTTCCTGCTGCTATGCTTGCTACTGCCGTTCCGTGACCTGATACATCTCTGCTGGGAACCCTGTCATACCGTTCATTTCCTCTTAACTCCAATGCGGCATTTATATCCTCCTCTGTAAACAATGCTCCTATGGCATAGCCTTCCGGCGGAGGATTTTCACTTTTTGTCACTGTCTGGTCCCACAGTTCAAGTATTCTTGTTTTTCCATCTTCCCGTCTAAAAACCTCATTTTCATAATCTATTCCCGAATCTGCCACACAGACAATACAACCAAAACCGTGTAAATTAAAAGGAGCCTCCTGCACCTGATTGATGCAGGAAACTCTCTTTCCTTCGTCTATTGCAAAATTTAATCCCTTTGGTTTTTCTACATATATAATCTCATTTGATGATGCCACCACATCAATGAGGCTCTGTGGTACAGTAAGTATGGCATAACCGTTCAAAAGTTCTACGACCGTGACCCCCAGCTGTCTTATCCTGTCAAGACTTCCGGTGTACCTTACAATAAGTTCCCATGTGTTCTCCGCTACGTCATACCCCACATTGAGGTTGCCTGATTTCTCCCTCTCTTCCAAGCTTGAATCAAGAGCAAGGTTCAATTCATTTTCAATTTTCTGGCTGTCCAAGATGCACCTCCAAAACCATAATTACTGCTGCATGGTAAATTACTGTTTATCGTATCAAAGAACTTCAAGTAAAATAAAACGGATTTTGATTCTGTGCTTTGAATATAAGATTTTCTAAGTGTTTTGCAACTACACTATTTATTAGTACGCAACCGCTCGCTATTCGGCGTCCTGCC
>JBGVOL010000109.1:0-21684 GCA_045126475.1 Lachnospiraceae bacterium
TTTCTGGTTTGTTTCTATTTTCTTTGACATATTTACCTCATTTCTACTGCGGATAAGAGGCAATATGTAGCATACATGGAATCTGACCAGAGTGTAAGACTAAATTCAGTTAAAGGTGGAATTTACTTTTTTATTTAACGAAAGACACAAACCTACATTTTTTTTCTTGCCACAAGTGTAAAGGTGTGTTATAGTAGTGAGTGACTTTAATGTTATAAAGTGTCTTAGCACGAAAGGAAGGTTTATCATGGAATTGATGTACAAGAGCACAAGAAGCGATGAAACTGTTACTGCTTCACAGGCTATTTTGAAAGGTCTTGCAAGCGACGGAGGTTTATTTGTTCCCGTAACATTACCGAAGCTTGGGGTGGACATAGATGAATTAAAGGGTATGTCATATAAAGAAGTGGCATACGTTGTGATGAAGGAGTTTCTTACTGACTTCACAGAGGAGGAACTTAAGAACTGCATCGACAAGGCATATGATTCTAAGTTTGATACAGAGGAGATAGCTCCTATAGTTAAGGCTGACGGAGCATATTATCTTGAGCTTTTCCATGGTGCAACAATTGCATTTAAGGATATGGCATTGTCAATACTGCCACATCTTCTTACAACTTCTGCAAAGAAAAACAATGTAAAGAATGAGATAGTTATTCTTACTGCAACATCAGGCGATACAGGTAAGGCAGCTCTTGCAGGTTTCGCTGATGTAGAGAATACGAGAATCGTTGTATTCTATCCAAAGGGTGGAGTAAGCCCTATTCAGGAAAAGCAGATGGTTACACAAAAAGGTGCCAATACTCATGTAGTAGGTATCAAGGGCAACTTTGACCAGGCACAGAGCGGTGTTAAGGCTATTTTTGGAAATAAGGAGCTTGAGAAGGAACTTGACGAGGCAGGATTCCAGTTCTCATCTGCAAATTCAATCAACATCGGTCGTCTTGTACCACAGGTTGTTTATTATGTATATGCATACTCAAAGCTTTACGCAGAGGGAGAGATTGAGAAGGGTGAGAAGATTAACGTCGTAGTTCCTACAGGTAATTTCGGAAATATCCTTGCTGCATACTACGCAAAGAATATGGGCCTTCCTATTGACAAGCTTATATGTGCTTCAAATGACAATAAGGTATTATACGACTTCTTTGAGACAGGAAGCTATGACAAGAACAGAGAGTTCATTCTCACAACATCACCTTCAATGGATATTCTTATTTCAAGCAATCTTGAGAGACTTATTTATAAGATTGCAGGATGTGATGCTGCAAAGAATAAGGAACTTATGACAGCTCTTTCAACATCGGGAAAATATGAGATTACTGATGAGATGAAGGCAGAGCTTAAGGATTTCTATGGAAATTATGCAACTGAAGCTGAGACAGCAGAGGTTATTAAGTCTATTTACGAGAATACTGGCTACATAATTGATACACATACAGCAGTAGCAGCAAAAGTGTATAAGAAGTACAAGGAGGCTACAGGCGATACTACAAAGTCAGTTATCGCTTCAACAGCAAGTCCGTTTAAGTTTACAAGAAGTGTAATGAACGCCATTGACAGCAAGTATGATGCGATGGGTGATTTTGAACTTGTAGATGAACTTAGCAAAATTGGAAATGTAGATGTTCCAAGAGCAATCGAGGAGATAAGAACTGCACCTGTTCTTCACGATACAGTTTGTGAAGTAAACGAGATGACAAATGAGGTTAAGAAGTTCTTAGGATTATAATATATAAATAAAAGGGAGTCCGTCTTTGTAGTGATACAGAGACGGATTTTTTATTTCAAAATGTTATCACTTATTCATCACAAATATGGTATACTGTGAATATGAAACATTCGTGTAAGAAGAATATTTATAGGAGAAATAAGCATGAAGAAAATATTGGTTGTTGATGATGAAGAAAAGATAAGGTTGATTATAAAGAAATATGCTGAATTTGAAGGATATGCCATAAGCGAGGCGGCTGACGGAATGGAGGCAATTGAAATCTGTAAGAAAGAGGATTTTGATTTGATAATTCTTGATGTGATGATGCCAGAGCTTGACGGCTTTTCTGCCTGCAAAGAGATTAAGAAGATAAAGGATATTCCGGTTATTATGCTGTCTGCCAGAGGCGAAGAGTATGACAAAATACATGGGTTTGAAACGGGTGTTGATGACTATGTTGTAAAACCTTTTTCACCAAAGGAACTGATGATGAGAGTGAATGTTGTTATATCGCGTTACAGCGCGGTGAAGGAGAATACAGCAAGTGATGATAATCACGATGTCTTCAGGTCTGAAGGTCTTGTGGTAGATTTTACAAGCAGAATGGTAACTATTGATGGAGAAAAGGCGTCCATGACACCAAAGGAATATGACCTTTTATTTTATATGGTACGAAACAGAGGAATTGCGCTGACCAGGGAAAAGCTGATTACGGAGGTATGGGGTTACGACTATTTCGGAGATGACAGAACCCTTGATACACATATAAAGCTTTTGAGAAGTAACCTTGGGGAATACAGAAAGTTCCTTGTTACATTAAGAGGTGTTGGGTACCGTTTTGAGGCGTAAAATGTCTTTTGATAAGGAGTTTGATTATGAAGATTTTGATGGTTAATGTTCCGTTCAGTGGACATGTAAATCCCACATTACCTTTAGCTAAGGAATTAGTTGAACGAGGACATGATGTTTCCTATATACTCACAAATCAATGGAAAGACAGAATCGAAGAAACAGGAGCAGTTTTTATACCATACATAGATGATGCTGATTATAATATTTCTTTCAGAAACGGAAAGCCCAAAAATTTCTTAAATGCACTTAAAGCGTGGAAATATGCTTATAATACCATCATTGCTGTGGGTAAAGATTATGATTTGCTTATTTATGAGTTTTTCACTTTTACAGCTTATGCAGCTGCTCAAAGGCTGAATTTAAAGACTGTAAGGTTGTTTTCAACATTTGCCGTAAGCAGGGAAAACATAGGAAATATTCTTGTCAGCGATAATAAACAGGTGTCTTTGCTTAACAATAAGTTTTTTGTCCGGTTAGCAACAAAACTGGTATGCAGAAATATTAAACTGACAACACCGAATATGCTTACGGAGATAACAGACGTTGATGTTGAACTGAATATTGTATTTACGGCCAAAGAATTTCAAAAGGACAGTAGTTCCTTTGATGAACGATATGCTTTCGTTGGACCATGTTTGGGAAAACGGTCAGACAATGTAAAAATACCTTTCGACGAAATGAATGGGAAGATAATATATATTTCTCTCGGAACACTTCAAAACAGTCATTTAAAGTTCTACAAAGACTGCATGGCTTCTTTTAAAAATAAATCGGATGTGTCGGTCATTATGTCAGTTGGAAAGGATATAAATATTGATAAGTTGGGTACGATGCCGCCGAATTTTTATATTTATCCTTTTGTTCCTCAATTGGAAGTGCTAAAGAGGTCAGTATTGTTCATTACTCATGGCGGGATGAACAGTGTTAATGAGGGACTTATTTTTAAAAACTCACTTATGGTAATTCCTTTAGATATGGATCAGTTTGCTGTTGCAGACAGGGTAGCTGAGATGGGACTTGGTGTGAAACTTAAAATGGCAGATGTGACGGCAGATACGCTTTGTGACTTGGCTTATAGAATTTTGTCTGATAACAAAATGACTGAGAATGTAGAGAAGATGAGTAATTTATTACAGACCGCCGGAAACGTGAAAAGAGCTGCTGATTTGATTGAGGGAGAATTAAAATGAATAATCCAATTTTAAGTTTATCTAAAAAAGAGTGGGCTATTTGGATAGGCTCATTGCTTGTTGTTACAGTTTCTAATGTAGTAACAGGTGATTTAGATTTATTGACACTTTTGGCAGCATTAGTTGGTGTTACCTCTTTGATTTTTGCAGCGAAGGGTAACGTATGGGCACAGGTTTTAATGATTGTATTTAGTATTCTTTATGGTATTATTTCATGGCGCTTTAAATATTGGGGAGAAATGATTACCTATTTAGGAATGACTATGCCTATGGCTATATGGTCAACAATTACATGGATTAAAAATCCATCTAAAGAAAACGGGAATGAAGTAGCAATTCAAAAACTAAATTGGAAGCATATAGTAGCACTTTCCTTTTTTTGCGTTGTAGTTACAGGCGGATTCTACGTTATTTTACGGGTGCTGAATACACCTAATATTATATTTAGTACAATTTCAATTACAACAAGTTTTCTTGCGGCAGCGCTTACTATGCTTCGTTCATCGTATTACGCATTGGGATATGCTTCAAATGACATTGTGTTAATTATACTTTGGATTTTAGCTTCGAGGGAAAATCCAATATATATTCCGGTGGTAGTTAATTTTTTCATTTTCTTTTTTAATGATATGTATGGATTTGTCAGTTGGAAAAAAAGAGAATTAAAACAGAATTAACTCCCTATCTTAGATAATCTTCACATAACCAACACATTGCTTGTGTACACTGAATAGTAACAATAATGAAAAAATATAGCGGAAAGTGTAGGGTATTGTTTTGAAACATAAGAAAATAGGAATCAAATGGAAAATATTTATGTATCTTCTGGGTTTTACTGCGGTTTTACTCATACTTTTATGGGTATTCCAGACAGTTTATCTGGAGGATTTTTATAAGAGAATAAAGACAAATGAATTGGAGAATGCCTTTGAAAACATTCAATCGGTTATTGATGATGAAGACATGGAAAGTTCCATAGAGCTAATCGGCTCAAGCTATGATATATGTATACTCGTAACGGATGAATACGGAAATAAGCTATACAGCAGTGAACAGAATATGCAGTGCAGTATACATAAGTTACGGCCGGATGAACTTAAAAATATGATAGCTTTTGCAAGAAATAACGGAGGAACGTATTCTGTAAAGAAAGAAAATCAGATACGTGATTTCTTTAAACCTGATGGTACATCGGAATCAGGTTTGTCAGCGGATAAAAACGAAGGTACGGTTATAAACGGGGGCACGTCATATCCTGTAGATAAATTTCACAATATGCCGGACATGAAAGAGAGCGAGAGTATTATTCGTGTTGACATAATGAAAAAAAGTGATGGAAGCGAGATTGTAGTGATGATAAATACCATTATCACCCCGGTTGATGCAACGGTTCATACACTTCGCATTCAGCTTATTTATATATCAGTTATAATGGTTATTCTGGCACTGCTTATGGCAATAGTTATTTCGTGGCGCATATCAAAACCGATTATCAAGATAAATGATTCGGCAAAACATCTTGGCAAGGGTGATTATGATGTAAGATTTGATGGAACAGGCTACAAGGAAATTGCCCAGTTATCAGATACATTGAATCAGGCCACCATAGAGCTTGCCAAAGCGGAAGGACTGCAGAGGGAACTGGTTGCCAATGTTTCCCACGACCTTAGAACACCCCTTACGATGATTACGGCATATGCGGAGGTTATGAGGGACCTTCCGGGCGAAAATACACCGGAAAATGTTCAGGTTGTCATTGATGAGGCAAAACGACTTACAAATCTTGTAAATGATCTGCTTGATGTATCAAAACTTCAGGCAGGAGCTACAAAGCTTGAGTTGAAGGAATATGACCTGACGCAGAGTATCGAGTCAGTTCTTTTAAGATATTCAAAGTTCCTTGAACAAAACGGTTACACTATTAATTTTGAATATGACAGACATGTAATGGTTTTGGCGGATGAGTTTAAAATATATCAGGTTATTTATAATCTGGTAAACAACGCCATCAATTATACAGGCGACGATAAGCTTGTCACGGTACGTCAAAAGGTTACGGGCAGTATTGTGAGAATTGAGGTTATTGATACGGGGAGAGGTATTGAACCTGAGGAACTGGAAAATGTCTGGGAGAGATATTATAAGGTTGACAAGAACCACAAACGGGCTGTAATGGGCACAGGTCTTGGACTTTCAATCGTAAAAAACATATTAAAACTTCATAATTTCCAATACGGAGTATCAAGTATTCCTGACAAGGGAACTACGTTCTGGTTTGAACTCAAGACAAACGTATAATTCAAAAATGCAACTCATTGTCTTCAAAAAACTGTCACATTGGACCGATAGAATACAGTCATAACAAATCAAGGAGGTAAGATATGGCGATAGAAGTATTTAGTCGGTACGAAAAGAAGTATCTTCTGGATGAAAATTCATACAGATATATCACTGACAGGATAGGCGCTTATATGATAGCTGACAGATACAGCAGAGGCAATGAATTTTATAATATAGCAAACATATATTATGATACTCCCGATGATGCACTTATACGCGCTTCCATAGAAAAGCCGGTTTATAAAGAAAAGTTAAGGCTAAGAAGCTATGGGGTGCCGGGACCGGAGGATAAGGTATTTCTTGAAATAAAAAAGAAATATAAAGGTCTTGTCAATAAGAGAAGAACAAAGCTTCGTCTTGATGAGGCCTATGCACTTACCATAGACGGCGTTACTCCAAAAGATGCGGGGTATATCAACAGGCAGGTATTGTCGGAGATAGAATACTTTCTCAAGGTGTATAATCTTGAACCTAAGGTTTACCTGACCTATGACAGAAAAGCATTTTTTGCTGCGGATGATTCTGATTTCAGAGTCACGTTTGATACAAACATCAGGTCAAGGCGCGAGGATGTAAGACTTGAGGCGGGGAACCACGGAGAACTGCTTATAGGTAATGATTTATGGCTTATGGAGATTAAGAGCTCAAAAGCTGTACCGCTGTGGTTTACAAAGATTCTGTCGGAGGCAGGAGTTTATCCGGTGACATTCTCAAAGTATGGAACAGAGTATAAGAAGCATTTATTAAACATTAATGGAAGTAAAGGAGATAATAAAATATGTTTACCAGCATACTTAAAACAGCAACAGATACAGAGATTTCCACAGCAGGAGCATTTATCTGCGTAGGTGTGGCAGTCATTTTGGGACTTATCATTAGTCTTATTTATATTTTTAGTGATACAAAAAAGAGATATTCAGCACATTTTGCATTTACACTTGCACTTCTTCCGGTTATTGTCTGCGTGGTAATTATGCTCGTGGGTTCGGACATTGCAAAGGCGATTTCCCTTGGAGGAGTTTTTGCTCTTGTGAGATTCAGAAGCGTGCCGGGTGATTCAAAGGATATAACAAATGTGTTCTTTGCAATGGCGGTGGGACTGGCAGCAGGTATGGGATATGTTCAGGCAGCAGTTGCAATCACAATAGTAATAGGTTTATTGTATTTTGTTCTCAACAGATTTCAGTATGGCGTGAGAAGAAATGTGGCAAAGCAGCTTAAAATCACAATACCTGAAAATCTTAATTTTGAAGGAGCATTTGATGATTTATTTGAGGAGTATTCGGACGGCTGTATTCTCGAAAAAATAAAGACAACAAATCTTGGAACACTTTATGAACTTACATATGCAATTAACATGAAGTCCGGTGTCAACGAAAAGCAGTTTATTGATTCTATCAGATGCAGAAACGGTAACCTTAATATTGTACTCTGCATGATGCCTGAAAAGGCCGAGCAGTTATAAATAGCAAGTAAGTCTTTCATTTTTCTTCTTTTTGTGGTATTCTTAAGAGGCGTATTGCACAACAGAGTTCGCACAAAAGGAGAGGGAAATGGCTATTTCAAAAGAGGTTTTTGGACAGACCGGAGACGGTAAAACAGCATATATTTATACAATTACAAATAATAACGGAATGACAGCGAAGTTAACAGACTTCGGTGCTATTCTTGTTTCTCTTGAAGTACCGGACAGAGACGGAAAAGCAGAGGATGTTGTATTAGGTTTCGACAGGCTTGAGGACTATTTTGGAAATATTCCCAATTTCGGAGCAATAATAGGACGTCATGCAAACCGTATCGGCGGTGCTTCGTTTGTATTAAACGGAGTAACATATACTCTGGAGAAGAACGACAGAGGAAACAATCTTCACAGCAGTTGGAACGGATATAACAAAAGATTATGGGATGCAGATTATTATGAGGATGAACTCGGACAGACCATAGCATTCTCGTATATAAGTCCTGACGGTGAACAGGGATTTCCCGGAACGCTCGAGGTTGTAGTAAGATACATAATTACAGATGATAACTGCGTTATTATTGAATATGAGGCGGAGTCAGACAAGGATACTGTTGTGAATCTTACAAATCACAGCTATTTTAATCTTGCGGGCCATGATTCAGGGACAATCCTCGACCAGAAGGTCTGGATGGACTGTGATGAGTTTACATATGCTGATGAAGAGTTGATTCCAAACGGTGAAATCCGCAAGGTAGACGGCACACCTATGGACTTTAGAACGATGAAGGCTGTAGGCAGGGACATAAACGAGGACTATGACCAGTTAAAATTCGGACATGGATATGACCATAACTTTGTTCTTAAGACAAATGATGAGGAAATATCTCTCGTTGCAAAGATGGAATGTGATAAGACCGGTATAGCCATGGAGGTGTATACAGACCTTCCAGGCATGCAGTTCAATACATGTAATTTCTATGGTGGAGACTTTGTGGGAAAGAACGGAGCACATTATGGAAGAAACGCGGGACTTTGTTTTGAAACCCAGTATTTTCCAAATGCCATCAATATTCCTGAATTTAAGCAGCCAATTTTAAGGGCAGGAGATGTCTACAATGCAACAACAGTTTTTAAGTTTTTGAATTGTTAGCTTATAAGGAGAATAAAATGGCAGTTTTAAAAAATTTTTTTGCAATGCTTGCAAGAATGAAATATATCAACAGATGGGGATTGATGCGCAATACCATTACTGAGAATATTGCGGAGCACAGCCTTGACACGGCAATTATTGCCCATGGATTGGCTGTTATAGGCAATACTTATTTTGGAAAGCATCTTGATGAGGAGAGAATTGCGGTGCTTGCCATGTTTCATGATACAACAGAGATTATTACAGGTGATTTACCTACGCCGATTAAGTATTTCGCCCCGGAAATAAAGATTGCATATAAGAATGTGGAGGCAGCAGCAGGCAACAAGCTTCTTCTTGCGTTACCAAAGGAGATGAGACCGGTGTATAAGCCGATTCTTCACGGAGAGGATGAAGAGAAGGAACTATGGAGATATGTAAAGGCTGCTGATAAAATTTCTGCGCTGATTAAATGTGTGGAAGAAAAAAGAATGGGAAACATGGATTTTGAGCAGGCGGAGAAGGCCACCATTGACTCCATACGGGAAATGAAAATGCAGGAGGCTGACTATTTTTTGGAAACATTTCTTCCTGCATACAGTCTTACATTGGACGAACAGAGTAAGTAGAAATAGGAGCAGAGCAGATGGCAAAAAAGCTGTTTATAGCGGAGAAACCGAGTGTTGCAAATGAGTTTGCAAAAGCATTAAAGCAGAATATGAGAAAGAAAGACGGATATCTTGAGTCTGATGACTATGTTGTTACATGGTGTGTGGGACATCTGGTTACAATGAGCTATCCTGAAGCTTATGATGAAAAATTAAAAAAATGGAGCATAGACACCCTTCCTTTTATACCTGATACTTTTTTGTATGAGGTTATTCCTGCTGTAAAAAAGCAGTTTGATATTGTAAGCGGTCTTCTCAACAGGGAAGATGTTTCATGCATATATGTATGTACGGATTCCGGACGGGAAGGAGAGTATATATACCGGCTTGTGGAACAGATGGCAGGTGTTAAGGGCAAGGAGAGAAGGCGTGTATGGATTGATTCACAGACAGAGGAGGAGATAAATCGCGGAATTGCGGAGGCAAAGGATCTGTCTGAGTATGATAATCTGTCAGAGGCAGCATATCTTAGGGCAAAAGAAGATTATCTTATGGGAATAAACTTCTCGAGAATACTTACACTGAAATACGGAAGAGGTATAGCATCGTATCTGAAGCAGGACAGAGCCGTTGTGTCTGTAGGCAGGGTTATGACCTGTGTTCTCGGAATGATTGTAAGAAGAGAGAGGGAGATAAGGGAGTTTGTAAAGACTCCTTTCTACAGAGTGCTCTCAGCACTCCATCTTGATGAATTTAAGTTTGAAGCCGAGTGGAGAGTAAATGAAAAGTCCAAGTATTTTAACCATCCTGCATTGTACAAGGAGAATGGTTTTAAGGAAAAAGAAAGGGCGGAAGAACTTATATCGGACATTCAAGCCATTGGCAATAACTACCTTACGGTAGAGCAGGCTGAAAAGAAGAAGGAGACAAAAAATCCGCCGCTTCTGTACAATCTTGCGGAACTTCAGAATGAGTGTTCAAAAATGTTTAAGATAAGTCCTGACCAGACACTTAGCATTGTTCAGGAACTTTATGAGAAAAAACTTGTAACATATCCGAGAACTGATGCAAGAGTTCTCTCTACGGCTGTTGCAAAGGAAATTCATAAAAATATAGGAGGTCTTGCAAAACTGGACAGGTTTAAGAACCTGGCGGAGGAAGCTTTAAATCTTGGTCAGTATAAGAATATTGCAAAGACCAGATATGTAAATGATAAGCAGATAACAGATCATTATGCCATAATTCCTACAGGACAGGGCTTTGGCGCATTAAATTCTCTAAATCCTTTATCGGAAAAGGTATATGAGGTAATTGTGAGAAGATTTTTAAGTATATTCTTCCCGCCTGCAGTGTATCAGAAGGTAAGTCTGGTTCTTACTGCAGACTTTCCGGCACAGGGTGATGCCGAAAGAAAGGAATTATTCTATGCAAGCTTTAAGGTGCTTATGGAAGAAGGGTATCTTAAGGTTGTAAATTCGTATGTTTCCCGCAGGAAAGAAAATGCAGAGGAAAATAAAGAAGAGGAAAGTACAGGTGAAGGTGCGGCAGATGAGCAGGAGGTAAAGCTTGATGCCAATGTTATAGAAGCATTGAAAAAGCTGAAGAAAGATGATAAAATCACTCTTGACGGATTATCTGTCAAGGAAGGAGAGACATCTCCTCCAAAGAGATACAATTCCGGTTCAATAATTCTTGCAATGGAAAATGCCGGACAGCTTATAGAAGATGAGGAATTAAGAGCACAGATAAAAGGAAGCGGAATCGGTACTTCGGCTACCAGAGCTGAGATACTGAAAAAACTCATTAATATTAATTATATAAGCCTTAATAAGAAAACACAGATTCTTACGCCGTCCCTTCTGGGAGAGATAATATATGAGGTGGTTAATGCCTCAATTAAATCGCTGCTCAACCCCGAGCTTACGGCAAGTTGGGAAAAGGGACTTACCTATGTGGCAGAAGGAAGTATTACCGAAGAGGAATATATGACAAAGCTTGATGACTTTGTTACAAAAAGGGTAAACGGTGTGAAAAATCTTAACAATCAGGGTATGCTTAGATACGTTTTTGACAGAGCTGCGGCATACTATAAAAAGTAAGAGCAAAGAGAGGTTTAAAATATGTGTGGTATAGTAGGATATGTCGGAAACAGAGATTGTACGGATGTACTTGTAGACGCATTATCGAAACTTGAATACAGAGGATATGATTCAGCGGGCATAGCTGTTTTTGAAAATGGAAAAATAGTAGTAGAGAAGACAAAAGGACGTCTTGCCGATTTGTCTAAAAAGATGGAAGAGGGTCATAAGCCTGTGGGAAACTGTGGTATTGGTCATACAAGATGGGCAACTCACGGAGAGCCGTCAGATGTCAATTCCCATCCTCACGGCAACGCAAGAATTACAATTGTACACAACGGCATTATAGAAAATTATCTCAAAATCAAGAATTTTCTTATGGATAAGGGTTATGTGTTTGAGTCTGAAACCGATACGGAAACTGTGGCAAAGCTTCTTGATTATTATTACAATACAGAGCATGAACCTGTAAAGACTATTACAAGAGTACTTGCCGATATAGAAGGTTCGTATGGTCTTGGAATTATTTTTGCAGACTATCCTGACAGAATATATGCCGTAAGAAAAGACAGTCCTCTTATAGTTGGAATAGGTGAAAATGAGAATTTTATCGCTTCAGATGTTCCGGCAATATTAAAGTATACAAGGGATTATTATCTTCTTGAGCAGGATGAAATAGCAACCATTACCGAGGACAGTGTTTCAATCTGTGATGTTTACGGAAAGGAAATAAAGAAAGAGATTCAGCATGCAACATGGGATATTGAGTCTGCCGAAAAAGGCGGATATGCCCACTTTATGCTTAAGGAGATACATGAGCAGCCGACAGCCATAAAGACAACAATTAAGCCAAGAATAATGGACGGCATGCCATTCCTTGAAGAGTGTGGTATAACACTTGATATGATAAAAGCATACAGAAAGATATATATTGTTGCCTGCGGTACTGCAATGCATGCAGGCCTTGTGGGCAAGTATGTTATAGAGGAACTTGCAAGAATTGAGGTTGTTGTTGATATTGCTTCGGAGTTCAGATACAGAAATCCGATTATCAATGAGGATGATCTTGTCATACTTATATCGCAGTCCGGAGAGACGGCAGATACAAAAGCAGTACTTCGTCTTGCAAAGGAGATGGGTGCAACTACACTTTCCATTGTAAACGTCAAGGGCTCATCAATAGCAAGAGAGTCAGATTTTGTTATCTATACACATGCGGGTCCTGAGATTTCGGTTGCTTCAACAAAGGCATATATGGTGCAGCTCTCAATTATGTATCTTCTTGCTTTTGAACTTGCATATGCAAGCGGAAAGATTACAGCAGAGGAATGTATGGAGTATGTAAAGGAACTTGAAAGCATACCGGAGGTTATTGAAAGAACATTTGATTTAGAAAAGGATTGTCAGTATGCGGCTTCAACTCTTGTCAATGCAGAAAGTCTTCTGTATATCGGAAGAGGACTTGATTATGCTCTTAGTATGGAGGGCTCACTTAAACTTAAGGAGATATCATACATTCATTCAGAGTCATATGCGGCAGGTGAGTTAAAGCATGGTACCATTTCCCTTGTGACAGATGAAATGCCTGTAATAGCTGTGGCAACGCAGAACAGACTGTTTGACAAGACAGTCAGCAATATAAAAGAAGTGAAAGCCCGTGGAGCAAAGGTTATCATGGTGGCAAAGGAGGATGTGACAGTTGGAAGTGATGTGGCAGACTGTATCATAAGACTTCCTATTGTCTCTGATATTCTTATGCCGATGGTTGCAGTTGTTCCGTTGCAGATGCTTGCATATTATACATCAGTTTTGAAGGGCTGTGATGTGGATAAGCCAAGAAATCTGGCAAAGAGTGTTACTGTGGAGTAGAGGTGTGATATGAGAATTTGTGATTTATTTGAAGATTTGGAAAAAACCATAGCTAAGGATATATTTGAAGGTGCTGATTATCCATGGCAGGTTTTACCTGAAATCGGTGATTTTATAATAGAATTAGGAATGAAACTCCCAAAAGATGAATATACTATGGTAAGTGAAAACGTGTGGGTCGCAAAAACTGCAAAGGTTGCACCTACGGCTTTCATAGGAAGTCCGGCAATTATAGATAAAGATGCAGAGATTCGTCACTGTGCATTTATCAGAGGAAATGCAATTGTTGGAAAGGGTGCTGTTGTTGGAAATTCCACAGAACTTAAGAATGTTATCCTCTTTGATAAGGTTCAGGTGCCGCATTATAATTATGTCGGAGATTCAATACTTGGGTATAAATCTCATATGGGGGCAGGAAGCATCACATCAAACGTGAAGTCTGACAAGACGCTTGTTACGATTAAAAACGGAAGTGACAAGGTGGAAACAGGCTTAAAGAAGATGGGAGCAATGCTCGGCGATTATGTTGAGGTGGGATGCAACTCGGTGCTTAATCCGGGAACCGTAATCGGGAAAAATACCAATGTTTACCCGCTTTCAATGGTCAGGGGATATGTACCTGAAAATTCAATATTTAAAAAAGATAGCTGTATAGTAGAAAAAAAGTAAATGACCCCTTGTAATTTGGAGAAAAAAAGTGTATACTAAGGGTAAGTTAAAAGTCAGTTAAAAATATGTTTCCTGGAATGCTCGATACTCCTGTTAATTTTGAACCTACATTTGATTAAAGGGATTCCTACATTTCTAATGTGATGTCAGGCCTCTATAAGTGGAAGGCAGAGGATTAGATGCGGTTGCCCACCTAGCTTTGCTAGGACTCAAAACGCAGGAACCGGCATTTTGGGGTACATAATTCACAATTAATTTTGTGATCTGAGAAAAAGCAGCATGTATATGCTGCTTTTTTCAGTGATAGGAGGCATAATGGATTTTCTTAGAAATCTGATGGAACGGATTAAAAAACTTGATAAGAGAAATGTTATGTTGATTGTTCTTTGTATGATAGTTCTGGCCGTTGTTGTCTGGTATGGCATGTACGGAAAAGAGGAGTCAGACCCAAACAATAATCTCATCAACAAAGGTCAGGTTGCAAGGTCGGTATCGCTGCTTTTTCATTCTGACGAAGAGATAGATGAGAATTCGGCAGACAGGTTCGTATCTGACGAAAATAAATGGTATGAAAAGTACATGAATATGATGTATAAGGATACATATTTTGCAGAGAAAGAAATACCGCCTACTGAAAAAGAAGCAATGTCATCATTTACATATGGAGATTTGGACAGACTTTACACAAACATCGGAGTCGTGGATGAAGAACTGTTATCATATGTTAAGAATAACAAATCCGGTATGCCCATAAAGCTTGAAGACTGGAACGAAATTTTTGGTATAATGGTTGAAAAGCTTGATGTAAACAAGAAGGTTGAAAAGATTAATATTGTGATTTCAGGAACTATATCACGGGATGCCTCACTTCCGCAGTGGACGGCAGCGACAACATACGGAAATCTAAAGTTTGACGGTATGTCTGTAGATTATTATATTGATAAGGGTATAACCGTGTTAGTAAAAGACGGCAATATTTTAAGTATTGTGGAAGTGTATAGTGATGATGTGACATATCATAACAGCTTTATAGTGTCAATGTCAGGAGGCAATATACGTGCTTATATAGAGGGTTGTATAAGAGAATTTATTTCAAATGACAAAACGTCCTCGTATAATAATGTTGTGGCGGATATTGTTCTTGAGGATGGAAAGCTTCAGGAAATAAAGATTAAATCTGATACGGTGGCAGGAAAGGTTCTTGCATCGTCACCGGAGGGTATTGAGATAGAAAGTTACGGTACATACGGACTTGATGAGAACTGCCGTGTATACAAGGTATACGGAGCAATGCAGATGAGCAGCATTTCGGAAGTCCTTGTGGGATATGATACCCAGAAATTTGTCCTTAACGAAGACGGACAAATCTGTGCGGTTATTATCGACAGGGACGTTCAGGCGACGAATATAAGAGTTTTGATTAAAACAACAGGTTTTGAGGATATTTATCATGATTATGTTACGGTAAGTTCCACGGGCGGATGTATTGTGTCATATGGCAATGGTAGTGCAGTATTTGAGATTGAACCGGGAACGGAATACACATTTTCACCGGAAAGCGACATTGTGAATCAGGGAAGAATAAAGATATCGTCTAAAGGTGTTGATGGAAAAATATGTATTAATTCCCTGACAAGAGGATATGGTGTACCAAATTACAGGGGCACGTTGGAAATTATTCTGCGTGGCGGAAAACTGGTTGTAATTAATGAACTCCCTCTTGAGGAATACCTGTATAGTGTTGTCCCGAGTGAGATGCCATGGAATTATAACTATGAAGCTTTAAAAGCACAGGCTATATGCGCGAGAAGTTTCGCATACATACATCTTATGAGTAACCGATACAGCGAGTTTGGAGCTCATGTTGATGACAGCACAACATATCAGGTGTATAACAATTCAGAGGAGCAGACAGTTTCAAATGCAGCGGTGGATGAAACATACGGACAGGTGCTTGTCTGCGGAAATAATGTCATATCGGCATATTTCTTCTCCACTTCCTGCGGAACTACAACTACATCGGGAGTGTGGGGAAGTGAAGCACCGTATACACAGGGAAAGATACTCTCTGAAGAAGCTGCCAATATGAATCTTATGGATGAGGCTGTATTTGATGCGTTTATAAGAACAAACTACAGCACATACGACAGTGAATATCCGTGGTACAGATGGCGTGTAACACAGTCACTTAACCGCCTTACAGAGCGGGTTAATGAAAAAATAGGCACAATAAAGGCTGAAAACATTCAGGTTTTAGGTGACGAGGGACAGTGGATTAACAAGGAAGTTACATCAGTCGGTCAGGTGAAAAAGATAGAGACAGGAGAGAGAGGACCGGGCGGTGTGCTTAAATATGTTACTATTTTTGGAACAGAATGTACGGTTAAAGTATATAAAGAATATAATATAAGAGTATTGTTCTCACCGGAAGGTGTAGCAGTCAGCAGGGGAACAGGGGATGAAGTAACAACGATGTCAATGCTTCCGAGTGGTTTCTTTGTTCTTGAGGAGCAGACACAGGATAATCTGCTGTCGGCATATACATTTATCGGAGGAGGATACGGTCACGGTGTGGGAATGAGCCAGAATGGTGCCAATACAATGGCAAAGCTTGGAAAAACATGTGAGGAGATACTTACATTCTTTTATAAAGATGTGTCAATCGAAAAAAAGTATTAGACAAAAATCTAATACTTTTTTTCGTTAGTATATGATTTTATGATATCTCTTGCCATACGAAAGTGTTCTTTAAAGTGAATATTTATCTCGGCACCCATGAATAAAATGTACATACATATGTATATCCAGAGCATGAGGAGAACAACGGTTGTAAGGCTTCCGTAAATGTAAGTTGTACCGGCAAAATAATCAATGTAGATGGAATAAACGTACGAGAAGATTATCCATCCAAGAGATGTGAAGAGTGCACCGGGAAGGTGGTCAAAAAAGGTGTACTGTCTGTTTGGTACAATCCTGTAAACATTTACGAATGCTATGGTAAATATTATTGGTATATAAATTATACGGAGGCTTATGACAAATTCCGCAAGCTCATACAGAAACGGAATGTTTTTTGCAAACAGGCGAAGAAGACTGTTTCCAAAGACCATAAAGCCCAGAGCAAGAACAATAAGGAGTATCAGTATAATAGTGTAAAAGCTTGATATTATGCGAAGCTGAAAATAATTTCTCTTTTCATCTATGCCGAAAACTGAGTTTAAACCGCGTATAATTGCCAATATACCTTTTGAAGCTGACCAAAGGGCCGTAACGGCAGTAATGGACAAAATAGCAAAATTCGATTGGTTGTACATTTCGCTTATTATCTGTTCAATAAGAGGATCCAAAGTATTTGGCGTGATTGCAAGGGTCGTATTGATAAGATCCTGCTCTGTGACGGGGGTGTAACGTATCAGTGACAATAAGAGCATAAGCAGCGGAAATATTGCTATAATTATAAAAAATGATGATTGTGCCGCATATGCATTAACGTGGTCAAGGGTCATCTGTCTTGAAAAATCTCGTAAATTTTTATATATCTTGGCAAAATATTTCATAGAGCGCTCCCGTTTAAAAGATGTTTTTACGTAAATGTAGTTGCAACGTAACTGACATTTAGTATATACTATTATATTATTAGATTCAATCAGAAAAGTTATCCCTTTTACGGATAAATCCATGGAGGAGTGCTATGAATATATATACACCAACTCTGATATACAGTGAAAAAAATTGTGTTCGCAACCATTCAAAGGAGCTTGCTGCCACAGGAAAAAAGGCAATGATAATTACCGGTAAAAAATCATCAAGAGTCAATGGTTCACTTGATGATGTTATTTCGGCTCTGAAAGAAGAGGGAAGGCAGTACATAATATTTGATGACGTAGAAGAAAATCCTTCTGTAGAGACGGTGATGAGAGCGAGAGATATAGGAATAAGTGAGGGAGTTGACTATGTAATCGGAATAGGGGGAGGATCGCCTCTCGATGCATGTAAAGCCATAGCACTTATGATTGCAAATCCTCAGTGCAGGGAGGATGTGTTATTTGAAAATGTGATGATTAGATATATTCCGGTAGTAACAGTACCTACTACAGCCGGAACAGGCTCCGAGGTAACACCATATTCGATTCTGACGATTCACGAGAGTCGCACAAAAAAGAGCATAAGCCACAAAATATATCCTGTTCTTGCACTTGTTGATTACTCATATTTAAAGACAGCATCGGAGAACGTAACTGTCAATACGGCAGTGGATGCTCTTGCACATCTGGTTGAGTCATTTTTAAATACAAATTCAAATGATTTAAATAGGATTTACAGTGAGCAGGGGCTGCGGCTTTTTGGAAAAATAAAGGATAAGATAAAATGTCCTGATGAAAATACATATATGCAGCTTTCGAATATTGCCATGATTGCCGGAATGGCCATATCACATACAGGCACGTCTATTCCCCATGGCCTCAGTTATTCGGTTACATATGAACTGGGTATGTCTCACGGAAAGGCAGTCGGTATATTTCTTGCAGGATATGTAAAAATGTACGAGAACAGAACGGAGTCTGCGAAAGTACTTGGATTTCTGGGATTTAGAGACTATGATGAATTCAGTGATTATCTCAGTGAACTTCTCGGTAAGGTATCCATATCCGAAGAACTTGTGAAAAGAAATGTGGAGATTCTTTTTGAAAATAAGGCTAAGCTTAAGAATTATCCGTATAATGTGACAAAGAAACAATTGGAAGAACTTTTATAATTTGTTATTCTGAAATGGGGAAAAGGATGAAGAAAAAAATAGCGGAAAAACTTTATTTTGCACTTATCGCACTGATGGCAGTTCTTTGTGTTGTATTTTATCGGATGGGTTCTGATAATGCAGAAGTAAACTTTAATTACGATGAAGATGAACTGCGCATGCTGACTTCCAACTGGTATTTATTGGATGCAGACAAAGGCGAGTCCCAAAAAGTATTTGTTCCCGGTGAGTTTGACATTGAAGCCGGGAAAACAATGCGTATCAGAAGAATGATTACTGATGTGTCAGATGATGATATTATATGCTTTAGGACAGACCATACATCAGTAAAAGCTTCTGTGGATGGTGAGGTTATATATTCATTTGGATGGGATGAAAATATTCCGTTGGGAAATACACCGGGAAGTGTCTGGCATCTGATAAATTTGAAAAAGGAATATGAAGGAAAAAGAATAATTATTGAGTTTAACTGCGCATACGGCAAGTATTCAGGAATGGTAAGAGACGTTGTAATGGGCAAGTCAGGTGATATTTATCTGTACATATTAAAAGACAGCATGCCTCTCTTTCTTTTGAGCTCAATACCATTTATACTTGGAATTGTTCTTATTATCGTTTACATAATAGGTGTAAGGATGCTGAGAATGAGGGAACTTCTTTATCTTGGAGCATACCTTATTATAAATGCAATCTGGGGCTTTACGGAGTCGAGATTTATGCAGTTTTATTTCGGAAATGCATTTGCGCTTCAGATGCTGAACTTTATTATTTTTGCACTTGCACCTCTTGGCGCTGTAATGGCGTTGAAATCAATAAATCTGATACGGAAGCATTTTGGAATAGTATTTGGAATAGTATTCGGATGTGTTGTGCTTGTTGTGGGGCTTCAGTTATTTGAAATAAAGGACTTTTTTGAGACTATAGGCATTGTTCATGTTTCGATTTTGCTTGGATGCGGAATAATTTTTGTAGACAATTACAAGGAATACTCTGTTACAAAGAATAAAGATTTCAGATACATATTTGCAGCATTTATGGTACTGTTTTGGTCATCGGTACTGGACATGGTAGAATTTTATACTTTTGATACTCTCGGAAACGGATTTTTCTTCCGTATAGGTTCACTTTTGTTTGCACTTATTCTTGGTATCTGGGCAGTGGAGCAGGCACTTATGGTTCAGAAGGACAGTGCAGAGAGGGAGGCCTTTATGAAGATGGCTTTCACGGATAATCTTACAGGTCTTTTGAACAGAAGGTCATTTGATTCTGATTTAAGGGATATAGAACTTGACAAAGTAAAAGCACTTGTCGTTATGATCGATTTGAATAATCTTAAAAAGATTAATGATAATTACGGTCACCAGAGCGGAGATGAGGCTATTAAATGTATTGCGGACAAGATTAAGATTTTCAGGGATAAAGGAGAATTGTGTTACAGAACAGGTGGAGATGAATTCTGTGTTATTTGTAAAAAGCTTACGGTAAATGAGGTTATTTCAATCTGTGAAGACATTAACATGAAGTTATTAAAAGAAAAAGTTGTTAATGGTGTTACCCTAAGCATGGCATACGGATACAAGATGTATGACCCTGACAAATATGACACAATTGAGCAGACAGTAAGTCAGGCTGATGAGATGATGTATACAAAGAAACAGAATATGAAGGCAGGCAGGGGTTGACATTAAAAAAGTGCTGTGATATCATTTTATGAATGAAATATAAAAAAGGCTGTGATTATGCAGAGTAGTTATCTTACATTCTTTGAAAGAGAAGAGGGTCATTGGCTGAAAGCCCTTAAAGTTCAGTAAGATATATGAATTTCACATATGAGCCGCACATTTGAAAGTGACTGTTGTTGTGAGTAGGGTGTGACGTGGTGCGCGTTAAGCACATAAAGAGCCTTATTGTAAGGAAAATGGGTGGTACCGCGGAATATTCGTCCCTAGTGGACGGTATTCCGCGTTTTTTATTATTAACAGAAAGTAGAGAAGAAAGGAAGAAAGACATGAAGGAAAGATTACAGAAAATTAAAGAAGATGCAATCGCAAAGATTCAAAGCTCTGACAGCCTTGATAAGTTAAATGAGATAAAGGTTGCTGTTCTGGGAAAGAAAGGAGAACTCACTGAGGTTCTCAAGGGTATGAAAGATGTGGCTGCAGAAGACAGACCGAAGGTTGGTCAGCTTGTCAATGATACAAGGGCAGCCATTGAGGAAATGTTTGAGGAAGTTAAGGCGAAGCTGGCAGAGGCAGCAAGAGCTGAGAAGCTAAAAAATGAGGTAATTGATGTAACACTCCCTGCAAAGAAGAATTTTGTGGGTCATCGTCATCCGAATACAATAGCACTTGAAGAACTGCAAAGAATTTTCGTAGGTATGGGCTATGAGGTTGTGGAAGGACCGGAGGTTGAGTACGATTACTATAACTTTGAGGCACTTAATATCCCTGCAAACCACCCTGCAAAGGATGAGCAGGACACCTTCTACATTACAGATAAAATACTTCTCCGTACACAGACATCACCTGTACAGGTACGTGTTATGGAAGAAGGAAAGCTTCCGATCAGAATGATAGCACCGGGAAGAGTTTTCCGTTCAGACGAGGTAGATGCAACCCATTCTCCGTCATTCCATCAGGTAGAAGGACTTGTTATAGATAAGAACGTAACATTTGCAGACCTTAAGGGAACATTGGCACAGTTTGCGAAAGAGCTTTTCGGCGAGAATACAAAGGTTAAGTTCAGACCGCATCATTTCCCATTCACAGAGCCAAGCGCAGAGATGGACGTTACATGCTTCAAGTGTGGCGGAAAGGGTTGCCGTATGTGTAAGAATGAAGGCTGGATTGAGATATTAGGATGTGGAATGGTACATCCGAATGTTCTTAAGATGAGCGGCATAGACCCTGACGAGTATACAGGATTTGCTTTCGGCGTTGGTCTTGAGAGAATAGCACTGTTAAAGTATGAGATAGACGACATGCGTCTCCTCTACGAAAACGACATGAGATTCTTGA
>JBGVOL010000110.1:0-3659 GCA_045126475.1 Lachnospiraceae bacterium
CATGCCTACATGATAGGCAGAGCCACATGCAACAATATAAATTCTGGAAACATTGCGAATTAAATCCTCAGTACCCTTTAACTCCTCCAGCACAATTTTTCCGTCTGCAATCCTTGGAGATATGGTCTTACGGACTGCTTCCGGTTGTTCCATAATCTCCTTCAACATAAAGTGTGCATATCCGCCTTTTTCTGCTGCTGTTACATCCCACTCAATGGTATGCTTCTCTTTTTCGAGCGGAGTTCTGTCGTTATCATATATTTCTACTTTATCTGCTGTAATAACAGCCACCTCATCATCTTCCATATAGGTCACGGTTCTGGTATGTGAAAGAAGTGCTGTAACATCTGATGCAATATAATTTCCATCCTTGCCATATCCAATAAGTAGTGGTGCATCTTTTCTTGCTGCCAGCATCTGTCCGGGATAGTCAGAACAGAGAATTCCCATGGCATAGGCACCTTTTATCCTATTTAGTACGGCATATACCGCATCCATCAGATTGGAATATTTCTTATAATAATATTCCAGTAACTGCACAATGACTTCCGTATCTGTATCCGAAGAAAATCTGATTCCTTTACGAATAAGAGAATTTTTAATTTCCAGATAGTTCTCTATAATTCCATTGTGAACCACTGCAATTTTCCCTTCCTGACCAACATGGGGATGTGCATTTACATCATTTGGCTCACCATGAGTAGCCCATCTGGTATGCCCAATTCCGATACCGCCGGACATTGGTTCTTCTGACTCCAACAGTGTTCGCAAAACAGACAAACGCCCCTTACTCTTCTTTACCTGCAACTTACCATCCGTTGATACCACTGCAACACCCGCTGAATCATATCCTCTGTATTCCAGCCTTTCCAAACCATCTAATAAAACCTCTACGGCTTCTGTTTTTCCGGCAAATCCTATTATTCCGCACATACTCTTACTCCTTTAGTTCTTTGAACATTCTAATGCAGCCGAAATAAATCCCTTGAATAGTGGATGTGGCTGATTCGGACGACTTTTAAATTCAGGATGAAACTGTACACCTACAAAAAATGGGTGTTCTTCTATCTCTACAGTTTCTACCAATCTATTGTCCGGTGAGGTTCCGCTAATTACCAAACCTGCTTCCGTCAATTTCTCCCGATAATTATTATTAAATTCGTAGCGGTGACGGTGACGCTCTGAAATTATTTCTGCGTTATAGCACTTTTCCATTCTTGTTCCCTGCTTAATGCTGCACGGATAACTTCCAAGACGTAAAGTACCTCCTTTGTCAATCTCATCACTCTGCCCCGGCATAAAATCTATTACCTTATGGGTGCATTGCTCATCAAATTCTCCGGAATGTGCATCACTAAGCCCTAAAACATTTCTGGCAAATTCGATTACTGTAATCTGCATTCCAAGGCAAATACCAAAATAAGGAATTCTATTTTCACGAGCATATTTTGCAGCTAAAACCATTCCTTCTATACCACGATTTCCAAAGCCTCCCGGAACAATGATTCCATGTAATCCATGAAATACCTCTTTCACATTTTCTTTTGATATGTTTTCCGAATCAATCCAATGGATTTTCACAAAGGTATTCAACTCATACCCTGCGTGACTCATGGCTTCCGCCACGGACAGATATGCATCGTGAAGCTTCACATATTTACCTACTAATCCAATGTGAACCTCCTCTGAACGGTTTCTGATTCGCTCCACCATCTGTTCCCATTCGTTTAAATCCGGCTCTGCTGTCTCAATGCACAATTCTCTGCACACAACAGAGGAAAAATTAGATTTTTCCAGCATGAGTGGTGCTTCATAAAGATTTGGTAATGTTCTGTTTTCAATCACACAATCCGGCTTTACATTACAAAAAAGTGCTATTTTCTGAAAGATAGACTCTTCCAACGGCTTATCAGAACGTAAAACAATGATATTGGGATTAATACCCATTCCTCGCAGTTCCTTTACGGAATGCTGTGTCGGCTTAGACTTATGCTCCTCTGAACCACTTAAATACGGCACTAAGGTAACATGAATAAAGAGACTATTCTCTCTGCCTATCTCTAACGAAATTTGGCGCACCGCTTCTAAAAATGGCTGTGATTCAATATCTCCAATCGTTCCACCAATTTCCGTAATTACAACATCTGCATCCGTCTGTTTTCCAACACGGTACACAAACTCCTTAATCTCATTTGTAATATGTGGAATAACCTGTACTGTCGAGCCGAGATATTCACCTCTTCGTTCCTTATTCAAAACATTCCAGTAGACCTTTCCTGTAGTCAGATTTGAGTATTTGTTTAAATTCTCATCAATAAATCTTTCATAATGTCCCAAGTCCAAATCCGTTTCCGCACCATCCTCCGTAACATACACTTCTCCGTGCTGATAAGGACTCATAGTACCGGGGTCCACATTAATATATGGATCCAACTTCTGCGCTGCAACCTTTAGCCCTCTTGCCTTAAGCAGACGCCCAAGAGAGGCTGCTGTTATTCCTTTTCCCAGACCGGATACTACACCTCCGGTCACAAATATATACTTTGTCATTTCTATATCCTTCCTTACTCGAACTCCACTGTTGAAGGGGGTTTGCTTGTAATATCATAAAGAATACGATTAACATGAGGAACTTCATTCACAATACGACTGGATACCTTATCAAGCACTTCATACGGAATCCTTGACCAGTCTGCTGTCATAAAGTCCTCGGTTGTTACGCTTCTTAATGCAATAGCCCAGTCATAAGTACGTCCATCTCCCATGACACCAACTGATTTCATATTGGTAAGCACCGCAAAATATTGATTCATCTGTGTATCCAATTTTGCCCTTGCCACTTCTTCCCGGAAAATAAAATCTGCTTCTCTGAGAATTGCCAGTTTTTCTTCTGTTATTTCTCCTATGACACGGATTGCCAGTCCCGGTCCCGGAAACGGCTGTCGCATAACCATATATTCCGGTAAGCCCAACTGTCTTCCCAACTCTCTTACCTCATCCTTAAACAGCAGTCGCAATGGCTCGATAATCTCTTTAAAATCTACAAAATCCGGTAAACCACCTACATTGTGATGACTTTTGATCGTCTCAGCATTTTCTTTTCCGGATTCAATTACATCCGGATAAATGGTTCCCTGAGCAAGAAAATCCGTTTTGCCGATTTTCTTCCCTTCCTCTTCAAACACACGAATGAATTCTTCGCCGATAATCTTTCGTTTTTGTTCTGGTTCCGTAACTCCTGCCAATTTTCCAAGGAAACGCTCTCCTGCATTCACACGAATCAGATTAATATCCCATTTTTTGAATGCTTCTTCTACTTCATCACCTTCATCTTTCCGAAGCAGTCCATGATCTACAAAGACGCAGGTAAGCTGTGAACCTACTGCTTCCGCAAACAATGCTGCGCAAACAGAAGAGTCCACACCACCGGACAAAGCCAGCAACACCTGACCATAACCAACTTTGCTGCGAATTTCTTCTATGCAGCGATGCATGTAGTCTTCCATTGTCCAATCACCCACTGCACCACAAATCCGATATAAAAAGTTGCGAATCATCGCTGTGCCATTTTCTGTATGATTTACTTCAGGATGAAATTGTACTCCATAGAATTTTCTTTCTTCGTCACAAATCGCAACATTCGGGCATTTCTCACTATG
>JBGVOL010000111.1:0-2538 GCA_045126475.1 Lachnospiraceae bacterium
AATGTTATTGCATCAATTTTGTATCCTCTTTTCTGCAAATTCTTAATTGCTGTCTTTATATCATTACAACCTTACTATCTGGCAACATTTTTTGCCATAATTGCGCCAAGACTGATTACAGGTCTTATCTTCTTTGCCAGAACCGCCCCAAGTATACTGAGTGCGATATCTCCTGGAACTGCAAGTATAAAGCAGTACAAGAATAATTACAACGTAATCCCTATAATCGAGTAGGAGGCGGTGATTAACCGCCGTCCTCTCACAGCACCGTACGTACCGTTCGGTATACGGCGCTTTCAATAGTTAACGTGCACAGACTGGTAAGCTGTAGCTAAATCATAATAGCCACTGTTTATCAGTCTTTCTTTATTCAGCGCCCAAATCACAGCTTTGTTATTACTGATATACCAATACTTTCTGCGACTGTTTGCTATTGTTGCCGCATAGTGTTCTGGAATTCCCAGCTTGACTAGATTTTTATATTTCGTTTTAGGTTTCTTCCACTGTTTCCATATACACATACGTATTCTGTGATAGAGCCATCCATTGATGTCATCTATGTTGTTCTTCATACTTGCAATTCCGTAGTAGTTAAGCCATCCCCTCGCATACACCTTGATTCTCTCAAGGTTTGGCTTGATTGACTGACATCGCTTACGGGAAGATAACTCCTTCAGTCTGGACTTAAACTTCTTCCATGACTTCGGATGAACTCGGACATATATGCCTTTTCCGTTCCTTCCCAATGCAAAGCCAAGGAATTTAAAATTTCGGATTGCAAACACACTGACAGTACGGCTCTTTTCTCGGTTGACTGTAAGTTTCAGCCTCTCCTCAAGATATTTTGTACTGCTTTCCAAGAGTCTCTCTGATGCTCGCTTGCTCTTTGCAAGAAGCACAATGTCATCTGCATATCTTATGCATGGAACACCTCTTTTCAGGAATTCCTGGTCGAACTCATTGAGGTAGACATTTGCCAGCAATGGTGATAGATTTCCACCTTGTGGTGAGCCTTCCTCTGTGTCAATAACTACTCCGTTTTCCATTACACCGCTTTTCAGATAGCGTTTTATCAGTTGCACTACACGTTCATCCTTTACATTCTTTCGGAGAAGATTGATAAGAATTTCGTGATTAAGAGTGTCGAAGTACTTTGACAAGTCAAGGACTACAGCAAATGTATAGCCTTGCTCGGCATACTCCTTAACCTTAAGTATTGCATCTTTTGCACTTCTGTTCGGACGATAGCCATAGCTACCTTCTGCAAACAGCGGTTCATAGATTGGCACTAACTGTTGAGTTATTGCCTGTTGAAGTGTACGGTCTACCACTGTTGGTATGCCAAGCTTTCGCACACCACCGTCTGGTTTGGGAATTTCAACTCGTCTTACTGGAGACGGAGTATACTTTCCACGATAGATGCGGTCGGTTAACTCTTGTTGATGTTCCTTTAGATATGGAAGAGCCTCCTCAATGGTCATGCCATCAATTCCTGGCACTCCCTTGTTTGCTTTGACTCTCTTATATGCCCTGTTAAAGTTGTCTTTATACAGTATCGCTTCCAAAAGTCTCGGCTGTGCACTGTCTCTTTCTTTCCATATCCGATTGAATGACCTAGACGCTTTCTCATACCCTTCATGTTCTGCATTATCTCTTTTCGAACAGCCATTGTTTTCAATGTTTTCTGCCATAGACGGTCATTCCTCCTTTCTCGGTCATACTCAAGACTCCTACTGATTCGGTCCTTCACCTCTCGGCTACTATGACCTCTGCTGACTTCTGCGCGTTCAGCATTGCTTTATGCAATGGTTACCTCTTTCAAGGCGTACCGCACAGACCTCCCTAGGTACCACACGTTTCTTCCTCTCCATCCATCTGCCTCATTTATCATGCATGATTCCGTGTAGTTATTGGGCTTCGATTTGGCTCGCAACCTTACCCTCATGCATAACCTCATATGAGATTTCTGTTCGTCAGACCAGAGATTTGCCCATGAGTTAGTATGTTCCTCACATCCAGCTTCCTTCAGATTCCGCCTCACGGTGGACACCCTTGCCTTCGGCTATATCCTTCCCACTACCGGGTGGATTCGGGACTTTAACCCGTTAGAAACGTGCGCCGCTAGGCGCACGGGTACGAAAAAAGCACCGTCATTTGACAGTGCTTTCAATCAATAAATTACATCAATCCATCTTCCCTCAAACCTGTTTCATAGTCTGCTTTCAACGAATTGACTAAAAAATTCATTCAAGGTTTTTATATCATAACCTTGTTTTTTATGAAATGCAGTTAAGTCCTTTTTTTCCAATCTTTTATTGATTCATTTTCCTTCAATACTCCAAATTGCTTAAGGATTTTTTCAAAATCTTCTTCATGCTTTCTTTTTTCTTCTTCTGTAAAGATAACTTCTTTACCTGTCGGAATTGCTTTTGGTATACCACGTCTTAATTCTTCACTCATTTACTTTCCTCCAATAAAATATAGTATTTTCCTTCATTTTCTGTCATATAAATAACATTAAATTCTAAATCATTTTTA
>JBGVOL010000112.1:0-10081 GCA_045126475.1 Lachnospiraceae bacterium
AATAGAGGTTAATCCTCGTGTAAGCCGTTCTTCGGCTCTGGCATCAAAGGCTACAGGTTATCCTATAGCAAAGGTTGCTGCAAAGATTGCCATAGGCTACACACTTGATGAGATAAAGAATGCCATTACGGGAAAGACATACGCAAGCTTTGAGCCTGCTCTTGACTATTGTGTAGTTAAGATGCCTCGTCTCCCGTTTGACAAGTTCCTTACTGCAAAGAGAACTCTTACAACACAGATGAAGGCTACCGGCGAGGTAATGAGTATCTGTACGAATTTTGAGGGTGCTCTCATGAAGGCAATCCGTTCTCTTGAACAGCATGTTGAGACCTTGCAGGATTATGATTTTACGGGACTTTCTGATGATGAACTTAGAGAACAGCTTCATGTTGTGGATGACAGAAGAATATGGGTTATCGCAGAGGCATTAAGAAGGGGCATTTCTTATGATGAAATCCACAGTATAACCATGATTGACAACTGGTTCATAGACAAGCTGTCAATTATAGTTGAAATGGAAAATGCCCTTAAGAATAACGAGCTTACAGGCGAGCTTTTAAGGGAAGCCAAGAGAATAGAATTCCCTGATACATTTATAAGCAAACTGACAGGAAAAAACGTAGATGAAATAAAGGAAATGAAAAATAAATACGGAATCAAAGCCGGATTTAAGATGGTTGATACATGTGCGGCTGAGTTTGAGGCGGCAACACCTTACTATTACTCTGCTTACGGAGTTGATAACGAGGCAGCCGAGACAAATCCTAAAAAGAAGGTTCTTGTACTTGGCTCAGGTCCTATCCGTATAGGACAGGGTATCGAGTTTGACTTCTGTTCTGTTCATTGTACATGGGCATTTAAGGCAGCAGGCTATGAGACAATCATTGTAAATAACAATCCTGAGACTGTAAGTACAGACTTTGATATAGCAGACAAGCTGTATTTTGAGCCACTCACACCGGAAGATGTAGAGAATATTGTAAATCTTGAAAAACCTGACGGAGCAGTTGTTCAGTTCGGCGGACAGACAGCAATCAAGCTTACAGAAGCACTTATGAAGATGGGTGTGCCAATTCTTGGAACAAAAGCTGAGGATGTAGATGCAGCAGAGGACAGAGAATTATTTGATAAGATACTGGAGCAGTGTGAGATACCAAGAGCAGCAGGCGGAACAGTTTTCACAGCAGAGGAGGCAAAGGCAGTTGCAAACAGACTTGGATATCCTGTACTTGTAAGACCTTCATACGTTCTTGGCGGACAGGGTATGCAGATTGCCACAAATGATGATGAAATCGAAGAATTTATGGAGATTATCAACCGTATAGCCCAGGATCACCCTATTCTTGTAGACAAGTATCTTATGGGTAAAGAGATTGAGGTTGACGCTATATGTGACGGCGAGAATATATTGATGCCGGGTATCATGGAGCATATTGAGAGAGCCGGAGTACACTCAGGTGACTCGATTTCCGTATATCCTGCACAGTCACTTTCACAGGAAATAATTGATACAATTGAGGAATATACAAAGAGGCTTGCAAGGGCACTTCATGTAAAGGGTATGATAAATATTCAGTTTATCGTATATCAGAATCAGGTGTACGTAATAGAGGTTAATCCGCGTTCAAGCCGTACGGTTCCTTATATCAGCAAGGTTACGGGTATTCCTATCGTAAAGCTTGCCACAAGGGCAATAATAGGCGAGAAGATTACAGATATGGGTTACAAACCGGGCTTACAGCCAAAGGCTGACTATATAGCGATCAAGATGCCTGTATTCTCATTTGAGAAGTTAAGAGGCGCTGAGATAAGCCTTGGACCTGAGATGAAATCTACAGGTGAGTGTCTTGGTATAGCAAAGACTTTTGAGGAAGCACTCTATAAGGCATTCTTAGGCGCTGGAGTAAATCTTCCAAGACATAAGAAGATGATAATTACCGTAAATGATGCAGATAAAAAGGATGCTATCTCTATAGGAAAGCGTTTTGAAGCACTTGGTTATGAGGTTTATGCAACAAGAAGTACGGCAAAGGTTCTCAATGAAAACGGAGTGAAGGCAATCAAGGTAAACAAGCTTTCACAGGAGTCACCTACAGTTATTGACCTTCTTCTTGAGCACAAAATCGACATTGTTGTGGACACGCCTACACAGGGACGTGACAAGACAAGAGACGGCTTCTTAATCAGACGTATATCAATAGAGACAGGTGTAAACTGCTTTACATCCCTTGATACGGTAAATGCACTGCTTACAAGCCTTGAGAGTGCAGCCATAGATGATCTCACACTCATAGATATAGCAACAGTGTAACCCTCCCGCTGCAGGTTTGTGCCTTTCATAAAGGTCGACAAGTGGCAGGACATGTTCATCAGGAACAGACATCCGTTCAAAGATTTTGGATTTTCTAAGCAGAAGCAGAAACCGTGATTTTGATATATACAGGCATATACAATCTACATAATACGGGTTATGGTATGTTGTGGCAGCTGTACTTTTGTTTCGAAAAACTACTTTTGGTTGTTACTTAACCGTATACATGATATAATATTTTTACGGAAAGTACCCATGACAGGGTGGTAGCCTCCCGAGTTTATGAATACCGGCTTGCCGGAATACATAGGAAGGGAGGTGGCGCTGATGACAGCTTATGAAATCATTTCGATTTTTATAGGGATATTGGCTTTGCTGATGTCCTTTGGTGGCTTAATTGTTGCGTTGCTTGCCTTTCTCGATAAGAGAAACAAGCGAAAATAAAAATGCCTATCCTGTCTGGTCCACAGGATAGGCGTCGTCCGTAAGGACAATCATTCGTCTAAACTCGGAGCATCCACCTTTGGAGTGGGTGCTTTCTCTTTGTGTAATTATAATATCATTATAGCAGAAATATTTCAAGTAATTTCAATATATTTATTGACAAAAAAGTGTGCGAAAATCTTGAATTATGGCGTTTTCTGTGATAGTATAACTTGGAATATGTATATTTTTCACTATACTTTGGAGGAAGAAATGAGCAGAGTAGAATTTCTGAAGAAATTCGTTGCCTTTAACAAAAGGCATAAAGTACCGCTGCCATTGATAAAGGCACAGCTTTACGTCATACTGGTGGTTTGCTTTATACACTATGCCATTGTTAAAGGGATAAATGCAATAAAATACGCTATATGCTATCCGTTTATTAAGATTAGGGATTACTGCAGACACAATATCCGTTCAATCTTTCAGATAGAATGTCTGATGGCTACAATAGGGATATGTCTGCTTCTTATAGGACACAACGGAAGTATTGATATGGAACAGGTGCAGACAGGTGCTCTTGCAGGGGAAACCTATGTGGGCGGCGATGTTGTCGTAAATGCAGATGATGAAAAAGAAGAAACTTCTTTTTATGAGGTGACAACAGGCAATATATCAAATACTGACGGTGAGTCTGATGATGAAAGCGGAAATGATACAGAAATGTCCGTGCAGAGTGAATTCCCGTATAAAATCATGGTAAACAGGCTTGCCAACTGTATTACAATCTATACTCTTGATGAGAATAATCAGTATACAGTACCGTACAAGGCGATGATTTGTTCAGCAGGCGGAAGTGAGACACCGGCAGGAAAATTCAATATATCATCAAAATATGACTTTAAGACTCTTTTTTATAAGTCATACGGGCAGTATTGTTCAAGAATTTACGGCTCGATACTGTTTCATTCATCGGGAAACAACAGTCTTAACAAGGACGATCTGAATGCTGAAGATTTCAATAATCTTGGTCAGGGAGTGTCACATGGCTGTATTCGTCTTACAGTTGCGGATGCAAAATGGATATATGACAATTGCCCATCGGGAACAGAGGTTGTCATATATGACAGCGATTATCCGGGACCCCTTGGAAAACCTGAGTGTATCAAGGTGCCTGAGGGAACAAGATGGGATCCGACAGACCCTGATGAAAATAATCCATGGAACGATAAAATGCCGTGGATAGAGGGCGCAGAAGATAAGTTGGTTTATGAAGATGATGTGATTGATTATTGTGAAGGCGTGAGAGCTTATGACACATGCGGCAACGACATCACAGATAAACTTGTCGTTGAAGGAAATGTCAATCTTGATATTCCGGGAGAATATCTGATTACATATTCAGTTACGGACCTGTTGGGAAGAACGGCGGAGTGCCAAGTGATTTACACAGTACGGTGAGTTATTTTATTTAAAATAAATCAAAGGAGAATAAAAAGAGATGGAAAGAGAATTAGCTTGGAAGAAGTACAAAAACAAACAGATTAAGGAAATGGAAAGCTTATGCAAAGGTTACAGAGAGTTTCTTGACAATGGCAAGACTGAAAGAGAATGCATAACTGAGACAGTTGAGATTATAGAGAAGGCAGGATATAAGAATCTGGATGATATTATTGCCGGAAAGAAGAAGGTTAAGACCGGAGATAAAGTGTATGCAGTTTGTATGAACAAGTCAATTGCTATGTTCAATATAGGAAAAAAATCAATGGAGGATGGAATAAATATCCTTGGTGCACATATAGATTCACCTAGAATTGATATTAAGCAGAATCCGTTATATGAGGACTCTGATTTTGCATATCTTGATACACATTATTACGGTGGTATAAAGAAGTATCAGTGGGTAGCTCTTCCACTTGCAATACACGGTGTTGTTGCAAAGAAGGACGGAACTGTAGTTAATGTGGTAATCGGAGAGGATAAGGACGATCCTGTTGTAAGCATTACGGATTTACTTATCCATCTTTCTGCGGATCAGATGACAAAGACAGCATCAAAGGTTATTGAGGGCGAGCAGCTTGATATACTTATAGGAAGTAAGCCTCTTGCAGGTGAGGAGAAGGATGCGGTTAAGAAAAATATTCTCAAGCTTATAAAGGAAAAGTATGATATAGAGGAGGATGATTTCCTCTCAGCAGAGCTCGAAGTTGTTCCTGCCGGTCCGGCAAGAGATACAGGTCTTGATGCAAGTATGATTATGGCATACGGTCAGGATGACAGAGTATGTGCATATACATCGCTTATAGCAATGCTTGAAGTGGAAGCACCGGAGAAGACATCATGCTGTCTCCTTGTTGACAAGGAAGAAATCGGAAGCGTAGGTGCAACAGGTATGCAGTCAAAATTCTTTGAGAACACAGTTGCAGAGCTTCTTGACAGAATGGGTAAGTTCTCTGAACTGGCACTCAGAAGATGCCTTGCAAATTCAAGAATGCTTTCATCTGATGTAAGTGCTGCATTCGACCCGGCATTTGCTTCTGTATTTGAGAAAAAGAATGCAGCATTCTTTGGAAAGGGAATGGTATTTAATAAGTTTACGGGACGTGGCGGAAAGTCAGGTTCAAACGATGCCAATGCTGAATATATGGCAGCTATAAGAAAGATTATGGATGACGAAAAGGTTACATTCCAGACAGCAGAGCTTGGAAAGGTGGATATAGGCGGAGGCGGAACAATAGCTTATATTCTTTCACTTTACGGAATGGAAGTTATTGACTGCGGTGTTGCAGTACTTAACATGCATGCTCCATGGGAAATTACAAGCAAAGCAGATATTTATGAGACAAAGAATGGTTATGCGGCATTCTTGAGAAGAGCGTAAGGAGATTGATATGAATTATAACGAGGCAAAAGCGAAGCTTTCCCGATATGGTCAGGAGCATGTGCTTAAATATTATGATGAGCTTGATTCGTCAAAGCAGAAGGAACTTCTGGCACAGATAGAGCTGACAGACTTTGATGTTACTGCTCTTTGCACAAAAGAGAATAAGGAAGTGGCAAAAGGAGTTATAACTCCTCTTGCAGCTATGCAGCTTCCGGAGATAGACAGAAGAAGAGAAGAGTTTAGGACAGCAGGTGTGGATGCCATAAAAAAGGGTAAGGTTGGAGCGGTTCTCCTTGCAGGAGGCATGGGAACAAGACTTGGCTCTGATGACCCTAAGGGAATGTACAACATCGGAATAACAAAGGATGTATACATTTTCGAGAGAATTATCAGTAATCTGATGGATGTAGTAAGAGAGACATCTGTATGGATACATCTCTTTATCATGACAAGTGATAAGAACCATGAGGCAACGGTGAAATTCTTTAAGGAAAAGGAATATTTCGGATATAACGAAGAATATGTTACTTTCTTTATGCAGGACATGGCACCTGCTGCAGATTACAGCGGAAAAGTCTATATGGAAGAAAAGGGCAGAATAGCTACATCTCCTAACGGAAATGGCGGTTGGTTTACTTCAATGGCTAAGTGGGGAGTGCTTGATATCGTAAAAAAAGCAGGAATAGAGTGGCTTAATGTGTTTGCTGTTGATAATGTTCTTCAGAGAATAGCAGACCCTGTATTTGTGGGAGCTACGATTTTAAAGGATGCTGCCGTTGGTTCAAAAGTTGTAAGGAAAGCTGCGAGAGATGAAAAAGTAGGTGTTATGTGCTTAGAGGATGGCAGACCTTCCATTGTTGAATATTATGAACTTACAGATGAAATGCTTGATGCAAAGGATGACGAGGGCGGATATTTATACAATTTCGGAGTTATTCTTAATTATCTTTTTAAGGTTCATGACCTTGAGGAGATAATGAATAAGCATATGCCACTTCATATTGTGGAGAAGAAGATACCATACATTAATGATGATGGTGAAATTGTAAAACCTGACGAACCAAACGGATACAAATTCGAGATGCTTGTTCTTGATATGATTCATCTTCTTGACAGTTGTCTCCCGTTTGAAGTTGTAAGGGAAAAAGAGTTTGCGCCGATTAAAAACAAAACAGGTGTGGATTCTGTAGAAACTGCGAGAGAATTGCTTAAGCAAAATGGAGTAGAATTATGAAAAAGTTATTGGATATATTGACGGAACAGTTTGAAAAGGTAATGGCGGAATGCGGATATGATGAAAAGTACGCAAAAGTTACAGTTTCAAACAGGCCGGACTTATGTGAATATCAGTGTAATGGTGCTATGGCTTTGGCAAAGGCACACAAAAAAGCACCTATTATGATTGCAAACGAACTTGTGGAGAAGCTTGCAGACAATGAGATGTTTGCAGAAATTTCTGCTGTAAATCCGGGATTTATCAACATAAAGATAAGCGATGCATTTTTGGCAGATTACATTGAACAGATGGCATCTGATGAAAACACAGGCTGTGAAAAAAATATAAAACCTAAGAAGATTGTAATAGATTACGGTGGGGCAAATGTGGCAAAACCTCTCCACGTAGGACATCTTCGTTCAGCAATTATCGGTGAGACATTAAAGAGACTCTGCCGTTTTAAGGGTGATGAGGTTATAGGAGATGTTCATCTCGGTGACTGGGGTCTTCAGATGGGACTTATTATTGAGCAGCTTCGTATTGAGAAGCCTGAACTCGTATATTTTGACGACTCATACACAGGAGAGTATCCGAGTGAAGCACCGTTTACAATATCTGAACTTGAAAGAATTTATCCTGCCGCAAGTGCACGTTCTAAGGAGGATGAGGAGTTCAAGGAGAAGGCACACAAGGCAACACTTGAACTTCAGAAAGGAAAACCTGCATACAGAGCACTTTGGAAGCATATTCTCAATGTGTCTGTGGCTGACCTTAAGAAGAATTACGGCAACCTCAATGTAGATTTTGATGTGTGGAAAGGTGAGAGTGATGCTGAACCTTATATACCTGCAATGGTAGATGGGATGATATCAAGCGGACTTGCACACGAGAGTCAGGGAGCAATGGTTGTGGATGTCACAGAGGAGACTGATACCAAGGAGATTCCTCCGTGTATTATAAGAAAATCAGACGGAGCTGCACTCTATGCCACTTCTGACCTGGCGACTATTATTCAGAGAATGCAGGATTACAATCCTGATGAGATTATTTATCTTGCCGATAAGCGTCAGGAAATGCACTTTACACAGGTATTCCGTACAGCAAGGAAGGCAGGAATAGTTGATGACAGTGTGAAGCTTGTATATCAGGGCTTTGGAACAATGAACGGCAAGGATAATAAACCGTTTAAGACAAGAGAGGGTGGCGTTATGCGACTGGAAACACTTCTCTCAGACGTCAATGAGGCTGTTTACAATAAAATAATGGAAAACCGCAAAGAGGAAGAGAATGAGGCAAGAAAAACCGCAAAGATTGTCGGTCTTGCCGCTGTTAAGTACGGAGATTTGTCTAACCAGACATCAAAGGATTATATATTTGATACGGACAGATTTGCTTCATTTGAGGGAAATACAGGTCCTTACATTCTCTACACAATAGTGCGTATCAAGTCAATTCTTGAAAAGTACGTACAGAACGGTGAAACCATTGACATGAATAATATGTCTGTCAATAAAGTGCTTACACCGTCAGAGAAAAATCTGATGATGGAGCTGTCGAAGTTTAATGCGACAATTGACAGTGCATATGAGGAACTTGCACCATATAAGATATGCTCGTATATTTATGATTTGTCAAATGCGTTTAATACCTTCTATCATGACAACAGGATAATAGGTGAGGAGAATAAAGACAAACAGAGGGGCTTTATTAAGCTTCTTATGGTTACAAAGAGCGCCCTTGAAAAATCAATAGATATATTAGGCTTTACAGCACCTGACAGAATGTAGTATAATCGTCATCGTGTTAAGTAAAGATTATACAGTAAGAGAGGTATAGAGACATGAGTCAGGAAAAAGTTGACAAATATAAGAAAGAGAAAGTTAATCGTAAAAAAATCATTGCAAAGGAAAAGCGTATGAAGAGAATTTACATACTCTTAGGAACGCTTGTCGGAATAGTATTTGTAGTGTGGATTGGCTTTTCAGTCTATAATGATTACATCAAAGAAGAGCCTACAACGACAGCAGTTACTCTTTCGGAAGAGCAGATAGCAGAGCTTCAGTCATTACTTGCAGAACAGGCTACAGCAACCACGGAAGAGGCATCTTCTACCGAAGACGAGACAACATCAGGTGACGAAGGCGAGAGTAATACAACAGAGGAAGAGACCAGTACTGAAGAGACATCATCAGAAGAATAATAAGTGATATTGCAAAGGCTGTCCCTGACAGCCTTTTTTATCACATTGGAGGCAAAGATGACGAAGGACGATATCTATTTAAAGGACACTATAGTACATATACTTGATTCATCAGTGGGTATGCCGGTATTGTCGGATTCACTTTTACAGTATGGCTCAGATTTTGCAGATTTTTTAAAGGAGCATATATTCAGGGTTTTTACAAGTGACGATATAAAGAAGTGTGAATTTATAAAGGACGAATCGGACGTTTTTGAAAAACTGACACAGGCTATGGGCGGCGAGATGGATTTTCTTAATTTCAGCAGGTATATTGCAGAGAAAATGTATGGGATACTGAATTCCAATATCGATATTCCGGCAGCAGACATGATTGCAGCATGTTTTGAGATTAATCATATACCGCATATGGCCATACTTAAAATGAATTACAAAGAATCATATATGCACCAGACAGTACCGGGTGATGAGGGAAATGCCAACAGCATTGTCAAATACCGCTCACTGCTTCCAAGTGAAACACAAAAGCTAACAGAGGCAGCGGTTGTACGGCTTGATGATTTTTCAATAAAACTCATAGAGAAGAAATATGATGTCAACGGTAAAAAGACAAATTATTTCTCGCAGATGTTTTTGCTGTGTACGACACAGCTTTCACAAAAGGCAAAACTTTCCATAGTTGAGAAAGCGGTGGAGTCGGTTCAGAAGGAATTTATGAATGAGTCAGAGCAGTTTGAAGAGAAGATGAAGGCAAAGAGCATCATTCACAGAGAGCTGGAGGAACAGGGCGAAATCAGTATTCCGGAGGTGGCTTCAAAGGTATTTGAGGAAAAAGTTGAACTGAGAGAGAAATTTAAAGAAAAGATAGAGAAATACAATATTAAGGAAGATGAGCCGATAAAGCCCGTAAATGAGGCTACAAAGAAAAAGTTCGGCAAACAGCAGCTTATGACGGATACAGGTATTGAGATTAAGATTCCAATGGAGCAGTATAACTCAACAGACAGTATTGAGTTTATTACAAACCAGGACGGGACAATATCTGTT
>JBGVOL010000113.1:0-2575 GCA_045126475.1 Lachnospiraceae bacterium
ATACTGGATATAGGACTGATTTCAAACATTGTTGCACCCATAGGGCTCATTAACCCCTGAATAAGGCTTGTAAGACCAAATGTTAACCCAAGTATTGCTCCCGCTGCAGGTCCCAAAACAACAGCTCCCACTGCAACAGGTATAACTATAAGTGTAATCTCAATTCCCGGTGTCTTTATGTATCCTAATGGTGTAAATGCCATAAGGAATATAATGGCTATAAGTACAGCCAGTTCAACCATCTTGGTTGTGTTGATTTTTCCATTTATTTTCATTATAAGCTTCCTTTCTTTCCTCTACTTCTCATAAGCATTACGTTAATACTTTGATAGGCAAAATAATATTTGAACCATGTTATCATACAATTCGATTCATTACAAGTTAATATGACCTTTGTTCGGAATTTTGTACATACTTTTGACTTCCTTCTGTAAACACAATTTTGTTTGTCGGTCTTTTTCCACAAAAAAGCCAATTCGAAAAATGATTTACTCATTTTCCGGAATTGGCTCTTTTTTATCTGTATAAATTCACACTACTTATAATCATTAAGTTTCCCGGCTATATACCTGTCTCGGTATTCAACAAAGAATCTTCTTTTTATCCATCCGTATCCCAGAAGCAGAAAGATAATTCCTGCTGTACAGCCAATTATGGTCAACACCGTTCCGATTCCTGCATCGAAAAAAGAGCAAAAACCGGCAAGCCAGAAAATAACTGAATAAGCTGACCACAAAACACCGTTGGCAATATTATACTTTCGTACATCTGTTACCTGCTCTTTTCTGACAGCTGTTCCTGAGTAAAAGCCTACCGGTCTTCTGCTCCTAAAGCATGAGAATCCTATCAGTAAAAATACAGCCGCACACACCCAATTGATAAACACGCTAAATACCGACATAAAATACACATCCTTTAATAGCCTAAAAGATTTCTGTAAATCTGCTCATACTTCCTTGCAGAAACGTTCCATGAATAATCTACAGCCATACCTCTGTCAACCATCTTATTCCACTCACGTTTTTCATTATAGAACGTATTCATCGCATACTTAATTATTCCAAGCATCTCATGAGCATTATAATTTCTAAACGTAAATCCTGTTCCCTTGCTCTCATACTCATTGTATGGTTCTACCGTGTCCTTAAGGCCTCCTGTCTCACGTACAATAGGAACTGTTCCGTAGCGAAGACTCATAAGCTGAGAAAGACCACATGGTTCAAATAATGATGGCATCAGGAAAGCATCACACGAAGCATATATTCTGTGGGACATTGCTTCCGAATAATAAATCTGTGCCGAAACCTTATTATGATACTTCCAATCAAAGTGACGGAACATATTTTCATAACGCTCCTCACCTGTTCCAAGAACAACAAGCTGTATATCTTCCTGACAAAGTTCGTCCATAACATACGCGATTAAATCAAAGCCCTTCTGGTCAGTAAGACGTGAAACCACACCTATCATAAACTTCTTATCATCAACATTAAGGCCTAAATCCTGCTGCAACTGTTTCTTATTGACCTTCTTTTCTTTTCTGAAGGTATCAACGTTATATTTTCTTGTAATATAAGGGTCGGTCTCAGGATTATATTCGTTGTAATCAAGACCGTTTACAATTCCTGTAAGGCAGTTGCTTCTGGCTCTCATCAGTCCGTCAAGACCCTCACCAAAGAATGGTGTCTTTATTTCCTCAGCATATGTATTACTTACAGTTGTAACATGATCAGCATATACAATACCGCCCTTTAAAAGATTGGCATCGTTGTAACATCTGAGCTTATCTGATGTGAAATAGTATTCAGATAATCCTGCAATGTCACGAACAGTCTTTACATCCCATATACCCTGAAACTTAAGATTATGTATAGTCATAACAGACTTAATTCCTCTGTAGAAATCACCCTGAGAAAAACTGTCCTTTAGGTACACCGGCACTAATCCTGTCTGCCAGTCATGACAGTGTATAACATCCGGTCTGAATCCTACAACAGGTAAAATTGATAATGCTGCTCTTGAGAAAAAAGCAAACTTCTCAATATCATAGCATATATCTCCGTACGGCTTGTCTCCACTGAAGTAATACTCATTATCAATCATATACACCGTAACGCCATCATAAACTGTCTTAAATACGCCGACATACTGGCTTCTCCAGTTTAACCTCATATAAAAATGAGTCACATATTCAAGCTTCTGCACATACTCATACTTCATACACTTATATTTAGGTATAACAATTCTGCAGTCAAACTCATCTTTATTAAAATACTTCGGCAATGAACCGACAACATCAGCAAGACCACCGGTCTTAATAAATGGCACACATTCTGATGCAACAAATAAAATATTTCGCATTCGTAACCTCCTCATTTATATCAACCTTATAAATTAAAAGTATTATACCAAATTATCAGATAATTTTAAAGACAAATTTAATATAAATATAACTTTTTTATTTCTGTAATCTAATCTTATCAGCAATAAGTGCAATAAACTCGGAGTTTGTTGGTTTTCCTTTCCCTGTATTTATGGTATAGCCAAACATTTCTTCAATGGTTTCCAGCCTTCC
>JBGVOL010000114.1:0-39830 GCA_045126475.1 Lachnospiraceae bacterium
CAGGGATGAACCGTAAAGAGTTTTCACAGCATACGGGCATCCCTGTTCGTACATTGGAAGATTGGGAAGCAGCAAGACGCACTCCACCGGAATATATTCCAAGACTGATAGCTTATCAGCTTAAGTATGAGGAAATAATAAGAGAAAAGGAGGAAAAGAATGGCGAAGATAATTAAAGGTACAATTAATGCAAATGGTATTGATATTGGTGTATATTCGGAAGATTTGCAAAATGATTATATTTCATTGACTGATATTGCAAAAAAACGAGAGGGTGAATATCCTGGATATGTTATTCAAAACTGGATGCGTAATAAAGGAACAGTTGCTTTTATTGGACTTTGGGAGTTATTGCATAATCCGAATTTTAATTGTATCGAATTCGAGGCAATTAAAAAAGAGGCGGGACAAAATAGTTTTGTGTTGACCCCTAAAAGATGGATTGAAAATACAAAAGCTATTGGTATTGTATCTAAAGGTGGGAGATATGCTGCGACTTATGCCCATAGAGACATTGCATTTGAATTTGCGTCATGGATATCACCTGAATTTAAGTTGTACATAATAGAGGATTATCAGCGATTAAAGGAAGGGGAAAATGGTAGATTATCCTTGAATTGGAATCTGAATCGTGAGATTTCAAAGCTAAACTATAAAGTTCATACAGATGCGATTAAGAATAATCTTATTCCACCGAAATTGACACCACTACAGATTACATATACATATGCAAGTGAAGCAGATTTATTGAATGTTGTATTATTCGGTAAAACGGCAAAAGAGTGGCGTGATGCTAATTCAACGGCTAAGGGAAATATTCGAGACTATGCAACGATATATCAGTTATTGGTTTTAGCAAACATGGAGAGCTACAATGCTATTTTAATTAAGAAAGGAAAAACACAGGCTGAAAGAATGCAGTTACTTCATGAGTTAGCAGTACAGCAGATGACAACGTTAAGTCAATTAGAACTATCAAATCTTCCGGGTATTGAGGATAAATAGATTTTATTTGACTTGAAGTTAATGCAAAAGCAGTACAGCAAATCCTGTGGCGAGAAATAGAAAATGAAAAAAGGAGATAGAACGATGTTATTTATATTTTATCAAAAATGTTCAACCTGTCAGAAGGCAAAGAAATGGCTGGACGAACATAATATAGAATATACAGAGCGTAATATTGCAGAGGATAATCCAACATATGATGAATTGAAAGAATGGTATGGGAAGAGTGGCCTCCCACTTAAGAAGTTCTTTAATACAAGTGGACTTCTATATAAGGAAATGCAGTTAAAGGACAAGCTGCCATCGGTGAGTGAAGATGAGCAGATGAAAATTCTGTCTACAAATGGAATGCTTGTGAAACGTCCGATTCTTGTCAGAGAAGATAAGGTGCTTGTTGGATTCAAGGAAGCAGAATGGGGAAATGAGATTATAGGAATTGATACATAAAATATAACAGATAAATTTGACAACACAGACTACAAGTAGTAGTATATAAACAGACTACAGACAGTAGTCGTGAAAGGAGTTGTCTTATGACGGAAATCCAATTAGGTGCTATTGAGAGCCGGTTTGCGGAAATGATTTGGGAATGTGAACCAGTGACCTCCACGGAACTGGTTAAGATGTCCGAGAAAGCCTTTAACTGGAAGAGAACAACAACTCATGCAGTGATAAAGCGGCTTTGTGAAAAAGGTCTCTTTGTGAATACCAAAGGAATTGTCACTTCACTGATTTCACGGGACAGATTTTACTCAATGCAGTCAAAGCAGTTTGTAGATACATCTTTTAACGGTTCACTTTCTGCATTTATAGCCGCATATATGAAAGGTTCCCGTATCTCTTCTGAGGAAGCCGCAGAAATACGAAAAATGTTTGAATAGAGATATAAGGGCAGTTAGTTCGAAAAAATTCGGGCTAACTGCCCTTTTTTAGCAAAAGCCCGACAAGAATCAGCTGGCTCGATTCACCTCAAATCTTTATACAATCTTAATACCATACAAAATATCTTTATACAAACTTTAAAGGTTAAAAAGGATAATTAAGATAGCATTAAGACAGATAAAGAAAGTTGGCAGATATATATGAAACATTTTTTGTTCTTAAAGAAACGACTGAGTTCTTTTCAGGTTATTATTATGGGGTTTCTGGCAGTTATACTATTAGGAAGCATTTTGCTGATGCTTCCTGTTTCTACCAGAAACGGTGAGTCTGCATCTTTTGCAGATGCTCTGTTTACAGCAACTTCGGCAACTTGCGTTACGGGACTTGTGGTACATGATACGGCAACCTATTGGTCAGCGTTTGGACAGGCAGTTATTCTTATTCTGATTCAGATTGGCGGCATGGGAGTTGTGACTATTGCAGTATCCGCTGCTGTTATTTCGGGAAGAAAAATAGGCCTAATGCAGAGAAGAACCATGCAGGAAGCAATCTCGGCACATAGCGTGGGAGGTATAGTAAGACTTACGAGCTTTATTTTAAAATCAACCATTCTCATAGAATTAATAGGCGCGGTGCTTATGATGCCTGTTTTTTGGAAGGATTTCGGACCTTTAAAGGGGACATGGTATTCACTTTTTCACTCGATATCAGCATTTTGTAATGCAGGTTTTGATTTGATGGGCGGCACAGGTGAGTTTTCGTCACTGACCGGGTACGCAGATAACGGATGGATAACTGCAGTTATAATCGGACTGATTATCATAGGTGGTGTGGGATTTCTTACTTGGGACGACATTAAGCGCAACGGAATACATTTAAGAAAATATCGTATGCAGAGCAAGGTTATACTTGTTATGACGTCAGTTTTGATTATTTTACCGTTTTTGTTTTTCTTTTTCGGCGAATTCAGTGGTCAGAAATGGGATGATATGCCTGTAGGCGAAAAGATTTGGACTGCATTGTTTCAGTCTGTTACGCCGCGAACGGCAGGATTTAATACGGTGGATTTGAATCTGTTTAGTGAGGCGGGACAGGTGATTGTTATTATGCTTATGCTGACAGGAGGTTCTCCGGGCTCAACGGCAGGAGGTATGAAGACTACCACGGTGGCCGTGCTATTTATGACATTGTTTGCCGTATTTAAGAGAAAAGAAAGTGCCGAATGTTTTGGAAGAAGGGTAGAGGATAATACGGTGAAATATGCAGCGGCCATTCTTCTTATGTATATTTCTTTATTTTTGACAGGCGGCATCATCATAAGCTGTATTGAAGGCCTGCCTATGTTGACCTGCCTCTTTGAGACGGCTTCTGCAATTGGAACTGTGGGATTGACCTTGGGGATTACTCCGGGTTTGGGAGCTGTATCAAGGATTATTTTAATTATTCTGATGTTCCTTGGAAGAGTCGGAGGGCTTACGTTGGTGTTTGCTGCAATATCTGACAGAAGAAGAAATATATCAAGACTTCCGAAAGAAAAAATAACAGTTGGTTAGAGAGGATGACAATAGTATGAAGACAATTTTACTTATAGGGCTTGGAAGATTCGGAAAAAATATCGCGATGAAGCTTCATGAACTGAATCATGAGGTTATGGCAATAGACAAGAAAGAAGACAGAGTTGAAGATGTACTGCCTTATGTCACAAATGCACAGATAGGTGACAGCATGAATGAGGCGTTTTTAAGCTCATTGGGTGTTAGTAATTATGATGTATGTATTGTTGCCATAGGAAATGATTTTCAGGGCTCGTTGGAAACAACATCTCTTCTTAAGGAATTAGGGGCAAAAAAAGTGGTTTCAAGGGCGGCGAGGGATGTACAGGCAAAATTTCTTCTCCGTAACGGAGCTGACGAAATAGTATATCCGGAAAAACAGCTTGCGGCATGGACAGCAATTAAGTATACCTCAGACCATATCTTTGATTATATTGAACTTGACAATGATTATGCGATTTTTGAGATTGAACTTCCGAAGGATTGGATAGGAAGAACTGTTGGTGAAATTAATATCAGGCAAAAATATAATATAAATATTATGGCAACAAAGCGAAACGGTAAAATAGAACTTACCATAACACCGGATACACGATTTACGGGTGATGAAGCGTTGCTTGTGCTTGGAAAAAATAAAGATATCCAGAAATGTTTTCATATTTAGCAGAATTTAGATGGAGGTGGTATAATGGAAACGGTTATGTTGCTGTTAATCCTTTTGACCATTGGAATTCTGGGTTACTTATTTATAAAAGAAATATATAGGAGCTGAGTGAATGAAGTATGAAAAACATAGGGAACGCTTGAAGAGTTTTTTGGGTTATGCGTCAGAAACGTATAAAACGGACGACATACTGTACAGGGCAAAGAAGGCAAGAAGAAAGTCAGAACATATATTCAATGTGGCGGATGTCATAAAAAGTATAAGCATGCTTGTGATTGCATCAGTTATGGGATATGGATTCTGGCGTCTTGGAATGAGTGAATCCAATATTATCATGATTTATATTCTTGCAGTGCTGATTACAGCTGTTATTACAGCACATCAGGTATACAGCCTTGTATCATCAATTGTCAGTGTTTTTGTGTTTAACTTTTTATTTACGGAGCCGAGATATACATTCCTTGTATATGAAAAGGATTATCCTGTTACTTTTGTGACAATGTTTTTTGCGGCATTTCTGACAGGCTCCCTTGCAATAAGGTTAAAAAGGCAGGCAGCACAGGCGGCACAGGCAGCATACCGTACAAAAATATTATTTGACACTAACCAACTGTTGCAGAAGGCAAAAGAAAGAGAGCAGATTATTACGGTAACGGCCACACAGTTGATTAAGCTGCTGGGCAGGGATTTGGTAATTTATCTCAAAGAATTTGTGTGACAATATTGCAAAATTTAAAAAAAAGCGTTATAATTCCAAGCGAGGGGTAGGGTCGTGAAAAAATATGATATAGGAGGCATTTGTATGGAAAGCGAAATTGAGAAGGTACATGAATTGCATGAAAAAATGTCAGAAAGGAGAGTCGCATTCGCAAATTCTATAAAGGCGAAAGTTGCATTTATGGTGGCTGTTGCGATTATATGTGCCACAGCTTTTAATTTTATTGTAATTATACCATATGTCACAGATGTCATAGGGACACAAAATAAGAACTATCTTTTTGACATTGCAAGTGCCAATGGCCTTACCATTGAAAATATGCTGACTCTGGCAGATAAAGATACGGTATTGTCGTATGACTCGCTGGCTTCAGTGTTTGACGGAGTTGGAATTGAAGACATAGAGTCAAGTTACGCTTATGTTGTAGCAGGAGACGGTAAAATGCTGTATCATCCTATTAAGGGAAAAGTTGGACAGCCTGTTGAAAATGAACTTGTAAAAGGAATTGTGGCGGATATTGCAAAGGGTGTGCGTCGTGATTCGGCAGTGATTGAATATGATTTCAAAGGGGTAACAAAATATGCATCATATTATATAACGAAAGATATGAGTGCCATAATTGTTATTACCGCTGATGAAGATGAAATACATGAGACAACGGTAACAGTCAGAAATATTTGTCTCAGTGTAGGAATAGGTGCGACTATAGTATTTACCATAATAGGATATGTACTTGTGGCATTAATGCTTCGCCCTATTGACAGTATCACAGCTATTATCGGTAAGATGTCAGACCTTGATTTTACTGAGAATCCGGGTGAAGATAAGCTCTTAAGCAGGAAAGATGAGACGGGAGTTATGTCAAAGGCCGTGTCAAGGCTCAGAAAGGAGCTTATTAGTATTATCGACAGCATTAAAACTCGGAGTGCTGAACTGTATGCGGCATCAGAACAGCTTGATGCAGATGTAAAGGATACAACAACAACAATGGAACAGGTGGAAACAGCAGTAGGTGATATAGCTCAGGGTGCAACAAATCAGGCAACAGAGACACAGGCAGCAACAGAAGACGTCATTGTAATGGGAAGCATGATTGAAGAAACATCCGGTGAGGTTTCTTCTCTTAAGGCAAATGCTGACGGAATGAAGCAGACAAGCAGTGACGCACAGAATCTCCTTAACGAACTGAGGCAGGAGAATGACAGAACAAGGGAATCCATTGATGAGATATACAGACAGACACATACGACAAATGAATCTGCCATGAAGATAAAGGAAGCTACTGCGATTATTACATCTATCGCAGAAGAGACGAATCTTCTTTCTCTTAATGCATCAATAGAGGCGGCCAGGGCAGGTGACCAGGGCAGAGGATTTGCAGTTGTTGCGGCACAGATTCAGAAACTGGCAGAACAGTCAAGTGAGTCTGCCCAGAAGATTGAGGCAATTACCAATGAATTGATTAAGGATTCTTCAGAAGCTGTTGAGACTATGCAGATTGTAAAGGATAATATGGATGCACAGAGCGATAAGATGGTTCAGACAGACAAGATGTTTGAGACATTTAACGCCGGTGTGATTTCATCAATAGAGAGTGTTGGTAATATTGCGGTAAAGACAGGTGAACTTGATTCGTCCAGAGTAAGAGTAGTTGACCTTGTACAAAATCTTTCGGCAATTGCAGAAGAAAACGCTGCAAGCAGCGAAGAAACATCAGCATCAGTTACGCAGGTCAGCGAAATTATTGTTGATATATCCGAAAATGCAGACAGGTTAAGGGATATAGCCGTAAAACTTGAGGAATCTGTTCAGGCGTTTAAATTGTAGTGCCTGCTGAATGCATACATAATTAAAAGTCCGACGACAAAAACAATAAGGCATGTAATTGGTGAATTGATTTTTTCGTGAGGTAAGAGGCTAATAATTGATGCTGAAACAAATCCTATAATGGTCATATAGACTTTTTTAGGGTATTTTGTAAGCAGTTTTTCTAGGATATTCGCAGTGACAAATGTTCCTGCGAATATTCCTATGATAAGGGGAATTAGTGAAAACCACTGAAAACTGTATACTTTTTGCAACACTGTCTCGTATAGTCCAAGTATATAGAGCATATGGGATGCACTGATTCCGGGTAGAATAAGTGCCACAGCTATAATTAATCCGCCTGTCAACTGCATAAGAATATATTGTAGTCCCTCTCCGGACGAAAACATGTCTGACGGCAAAAATGTCAGAAGATATACAAGTGTTGCACCGGATAAGATAAAAAGGATATCGGTTGCAGATATTTTTTGCACACCGGATTTTTTTACAAGGAGCGGTACACCGCCGATAACAATGCCGGCAAAAAGGAATCGGATATATGTACCCGTATGGATATTTTCGAGCAGGTATGTGACAAATCCGGCAAAGAGGATAAATCCCACCAGTGCACTGAGGGCAAACTTTATAAGAAACGGAAGGTGCTCTTTTGGTTCCTTTCTAAGTCCGTTTATTGATTTAATCAGTTCCTCATATATTCCTGTGACAACGGCCATTGTTCCTCCGGATACACCGGGAATTGTCATTGTTGAACCAATCCACAGTCCTTTTAAAATAAGAATTATATTCATTTGCTTCTCCTGACATATAATGTTCTTTTTCGTTAAAATGGTAACTATACGATTAGTATATGCTGTAAATGAGAAGTTATGACAAAATGATTAAAAAATCCACCATAAGAAGAATGGTTTATATTTTCTTCCTATGGTGGATTATGTAGTTTATAAGATGATTATATTTGCACAGTTTAAATCCTCTCCCAGATTGTAGACTGTTCCTGTTTGAAGCCCTACAACAGTCGGACGAAGTATATAATGAGGATTATTTCTTACAACCTTTGCCTTTTCTCCATTGCTCAGCTCGACAATTGAGTCCACAGGATAAAGAATCATGCTCTCCAGGAAACTGCGCATGGCAGTCATATCCAGTTCACCTGTCATGGACATAATCATCTCCACAGCATCACGCTGTGAAAATGCAGGTTTATACGGACGTTCCGTCACAAGAGCGTCATAAATATCAGCCACGGATAAAATTTTTGCATAAGGTGTAATCTGTTTTTCTGCTGCACCTAAAGGATAGCCCTTACCGTTTATCTTTTCATGATGCTGAAGAACAGCATAACAAATAGCCTTATTAAATTCTGAACGTCCCTCAAGCATTCTGTATCCGAATACGGAGTGCTGTTTCATTACAGAAAATTCTTCGTCATCAAGTCGTCCCGGCTTATTCAAAATTTCAACAGGAACCTTTGTTTTGCCAACATCATGGAGAAGACCGGCAACACCGATTTCATATATGTCCTTTCGTGAAAGTCCCTGCTGCTTTGCAAGAATCATGGCAATGGTTGCAACATCAACGCTGTGTTTAAATGTATACTCATCACTGGTTTTAAGCGCATTTATATCAATGGCGATGGCATCATTGCTGTCAATTGCACCAAGCAAATCATTTGTTATACTGTCGGTGGCATCTGCGAGATTTTCTGCTTCAGCATTGCTGTAAATATACTGAATTCCATGGGCAACACGTTCGCGGACACTGTTGGACAACGTAACTTTTGAGCGGTCATCAGTATGAAGTTTCTCAATGTTTTTCTGTGCGGCAGGTGAAATAACAATTTTCTCCTCTTCGGGGTCCATCTCACCTTCCTGAATATACACGTTCATAATGCCAAGCTTAAGAAGCGAGTCAATGACGTATTCATCAAGAACGGCACCACGTGCAATAAGGTTACGTCCAAGTCTGTCCACAACAGACTGATCAATTTTCATGCCCGGTTTAAGCTGGCGGGTATGAATAAATCTGCGTTTTATCAAAGTGTTCTCTCCAATACAATAATTTTTAATAACTATACCACAGAATTTCTAACATTAAAATACAGAGATGAAAAATAATGTTAAACTTATACACAAATAAATATAGTTGACAAATATTATTTGTTTGCATATAATAACTGGTAGCACCACTTGGTGCTACCAGTTATTGTTATGAGAAACACCATGACAATATATAGGAGGTTCTTACACATGAGTAAAACAATTAAATTACCAAATCTTGAAGCTGTACAGGAGTTTGTTAAGAATGCAGAAGCAACTGGAGATAGTGTCATTGTTTCAAAAGAAGGCTTCAAATATCAAATTGATGGAACATCTATTATGGGAATGCTAACTGTTATGGGGGAAAAATTAAAGGTGGATTATATGTGTGAATCCATGAAATTTAAGAAAATGCTGGAAAAATATTGCATAAGTGACTGAATAACTGTTTAACACAGACTAATTTTATAAAGAAGGTGAATCGATATGATTATAACAATTGGCCGCCAGTGTGGATGTGGGGCTGATGAAATAGGGAAAATGCTTTCTGAAAAATATGCGATTCCATGCTATGCTAAGTCTAAATTATTGGAATATGCAAGAGAAAAAGAGTTATATGATAAATATCCTTATTTTTTTGGGGAGGTTCCGGCAGATTTTCTAATGAATTCTTTGGACGAAAATGTGATGGAACGTGTTCACAATACCCCTAAGAAGTCTTTAGGAAAACTTATGAAAGATCAGGATTGTATTATAATTGGAAGAACTTCGAACTATGTATTTAAGGATAGAGAAGATTCTGTTCGTATTTTTTTATGTGCAGATATAAAACACAGGATTGCGCAGATTGCAAAAAAGCATAATCTGCCCCTGCAAAAGGCCCGAAAGCTTGTGGAGGAGACGGATGAAAGACGAAGCCGGTATCATCAATATTATACAGGAGAGGAATGGGGGTATGCATGTAATTATGATATGTGCCTGGATGTATCTGTACTTGGGATACAGGGTGTTATGGATGTGATTGATACATATATAAAATGCCGTGAAATAGAAAAAAATCAGAAAAGGGGTTCATGATGAAATATATCAAGCAATGTTTAATTATTCTTGTAATCTCCTTTATAGGAGAATTATTAAAATATATTCTGCCGTTGCCAATACCGGCGAGTATTTATGGAATGGTTCTTCTTTTTACAGGACTTATGACGGGACTTATCAAATTGGATGCAGTAAAGGAAACTGGAACATTTTTAATTGAAATCATGCCATTGATGTTTATTCCTGCCGGTGTTGGATTAATGACAAGCTGGGGGACTTTGAAAGCGATTATCGTACCTGTAAGTATCATAACGGTTATTACTATTATAACAGTTATGATTTCTACAGGATGGGTGTCGCAAGCAATTATAAGAAAGTCGAGAGGAAATAAGAAATGAATGAATTTTTTCAATATTCCATGTTTGCCGGAGTTGTACTGAGTCTGATAGCCTATTTGCTTGGAGTAATGCTAAAAAAGAAGCTGAAGCTTGGTATTTTTAATCCATTACTGATATCAATTGTGGTTTCAATTATTGTTCTTCTTATTGGAAAAATTGATTATAACACTTATAATGAAGGTGCTAAGTATTTAAGCTGGTTACTTACACCGGCAACTGTTTGTCTTGCAATTCCATTGTATGAACAATGGGAATTGCTAAAACAAAATTATAAGGCAGTAATATTTAGTCTTTTGGCTGGTACGGTTACAAGCCTGACAACTGTGTTTGCTTTAGCAAAGCTATGTGGTCTTTCACATGAAGAATATGTGACGCTGCTTCCAAAATCAATTACTACGGCAGTAGGAATGGGTGTTTCTGAAGAATTGGGTGGATATGTTACCATTACCGTTGCAGTCATTATTATTACAGGTGTAGTTGGAAATATGTTTGGAGAGCTGATATGCAAATTATTCAAGATTACTGAACCTATATCAAAAGGACTTGCTTTCGGAGCATCGTCTCATGCAATAGGTACTGCAAAAGCCATTGAAATCGGAGAAGTGGAAGGTGCTATGAGTGGTCTTGCAATTGCAGTATCCGGAATATTAACAGTAGCACTATCTTCATTATTTGCCAATTTTATGTAAGGAGACAGTATGACAAAAAATAGTACAACAATGGAATATCAAAAGGCAATAGATTATATTTATCAGATGATAAAGGATGGGAAACTTATCGTGGGAAGTAAGATTCCTTCTGAACGTGATATGGCAGAGCAACTTGGCATTGGAAGAAATTCTACCAGAGAAGCAATCAGTATTTTGCGAGGAATGGGATTAATAGAAAGTATACACGGATCCGGCAATTATATAGCAAAGGATTCCGGACGTACAATTTTGCAGATTGTGTCAGTAATGCTTGCGTTAGGAAGCATATCTATGAAGGATATTTTGGAGTTTCGCAGAGTTATGGCAAAGTCGGTTATTCAACTTATATTAAAAAATGGGTTTGATGATGAAGACAAAGTGCGCATGAAAAAAATAATCGATGAGATGAAGTCTGCATCCGGAGGTGAACTTGTATTGTTAGACCAGCAATTTCATATTACATTAATTCATGCTACAAAGAATCTATTGTTTATTATTGTGATGGAGGCCATATCAGAGGTTTGCCATGAGTCTATGTCAAAGGTAATAGAAGAATCTGATGAAGAAACAACAATGAAATTTTTGATGATTCATAGCAAAATCTATAATAGTATCGTAGAGAAGGATGAAGAAGCATGTTTAAAATATGTTAAGGAACATTATGATCTTGCAGAAAGCAAACTATAAATGAGAGACCTCAATCTTATGATGGTCATAGTCATGAAAAGACGAAAATGAGAAGTGTCAAACGAAAGTAAACTTCGTTTGACACTTCTCATTTTTGTATTTGTAAGGCTACATAAATAGAAATTTATAGTAAGTTCGGAAAATCTGTGGTACAATACTGAAGTGACTGTGTAATGCGGTAAAGTAAAAGAAAAGGAGTATGCGGATGAAGATAACATTTGAGGACGTTAAGTATAATGAAGCAATTAAGACATATATACGCAAAGCAGACGAATCCTTGATAGCGCTGGGATACACGGAGCACAGCTTTGCCCATGTTACAAAGGTAGCCGAGATGGCAAGTGATTTGCTGCTGACACTTGGATATACAAATAGGGAGGCAGAACTTGCGAAAATAGCAGGATACCTTCATGACATAGGTAACGTGATAAACAGAATAGACCATGCACAGTCAGGGGCGGTTATGGCTTTTAGAATTCTTGATAACATGGGGGCAGACCCGGAAGATATAGCAACCATAATTACAGCCATAGGAAATCATGATGAGTCAACGGCATATCCGGTAAACGCTGTTGCGGCGGCGCTTATTCTTGCGGATAAAACCGATGTCAGATATACACGGGTAAGGAATAATGATTATGCAAGCTTTGATATTCATGACAGAGTAAACTACTCTGTAAAAGAGAGTAAAGTCACATACGAGAAGGATGGAAATATACAGCTTGAACTTACTATTGATACGGAAGTGTGCGCAGTGATGGACTACTTTGAGATATTCTTAAACAGACTGATTCTCTGTAGAAAGGCAGCAGAAAAGCTGGGGCTTACGTTTAAACTTGTTATAAATGGCCAGACATTGATATAAAATACAATAATAGAGAAAAGGAAAATGAGAATGGAGACATTGACAAAGATTTTGGAACAGATTGACAGTATTGTGTGGGGAGTACCGCTTATTGTACTGATTCTTGTGGCAGGTATAATACTTACAATACGTCTCAGGGGGCTGCAGGTAAGGCATCTTGGCAAAGCACTGAAGTTTATGGTTAAAAATGAAGAAGGCGGAGAAGGTGAGGTTACAAGCTTTGGCGCTTTGTGTACGGCACTTTCGGCAACAATCGGAACAGGTAACATTGTCGGTGTGGCTACTGCAGTAGGTATACTTGCAGGAGGTCCGGGAGCACTGTTCTGGATGTGGGTTGCAGCATTCTTTGGAATGGCAACAAAATACTCAGAGGGATTTCTGGCTGTTAAGTACAGAAAAATAGACGAAAACGGAAAAGTCCTGGGAGGACCGTTTTACTATATAGAGAACGGAATGGGACAAAAATGGAAATGGATGGCGAAGTTATTTGCATTCTTTGGTGCGTGCGTAGGACTTTTCGGTATAGGAACATTTACCCAGGTCAATGGAATAGCATCGGCAGTCCAGTCATTTTTTGACCCGGAGAAAAGTAATACGGTGGCATTGTTCGGAACAGAATATTCAATAGCAACCATTATCACAGCATTTGTACTGACATTGTGCGTCGGCCTCGTCATTATAGGTGGAATCAAGCGAATAGCAAAGGTATCAGAGGTTGTTGTTCCGTTTATGGCGATTACATATATTGTGGCAGCACTAGTACTTATTATTTCAAATATAAACCTTCTTCCAAATGCGCTTAAAGAGGTTATAGAGGGAGCATTCGGCATAAGACCTGTGGCGGGAGGAGCATTGGCATCCATTGCAATTTCAATGCAGAAGGGTGTTGCGAGAGGTATATTCTCAAATGAGGCAGGCCTCGGTTCGGCACCAATAGCGGCGGCAGCGGCAAAGACAAAAGAACCGGTACGTCAGGGCCTTGTTACAATGACAGGAACATTTATCGATACAATTATTGTATGTACAATGACAGGTTTATCCATCGTTATGATGGGTTCATGGGCAGATGCAAACCTTGAGGGTGTTGAAGTGACAACAGATGCATTCCAGAAGGGACTTTATATTATAAGTGATAACGCAGCAGCATTTATTTTGATGGTCTGTCTTGTATTTTTTGCATTTACGACTATTCTGGGATGGGATTATTACGGAGAAAAATGTCTTGAGTATCTTTCAAACGGAAGTGTGAAGGCCGTAAGAGTATACAGATGGTGTTATATACTGGCAGTGTTTATAGGACCGTATATGACTGTATCTGCAGTATGGACTATTGCTGACATATTTAACGGACTTATGGCAATACCAAATATAGTAGCACTTATTGCCTTGAGCGGAGTGGTGGCAAAAGAGACGAGAGAGTATTTTAAAAATCAGGATAAAATGATATAATAACAATACCATTTGCTAAATAACAAAAGAAAAGGAGGAAAAGCAGAATGGAAAAATTATTTAAGTTAAAGGAGAACGGCACAAATGTAAAGACCGAGATAATTGCCGGATTGTCTACATTTATGACAATGGCATACATTGTGGCCCTTAATCCTAACCTTCTCACAGGCTTTGGTGCAAACGGACAGAATTTGTGGAATGCAGTATTTATGGCAACTGTTTTGTCAGCAGCAATAGGTACGTTCTGTATGGCATTTCTTGCAAACAAGCCATTTGCCATGGCACCGGGAATGGGACTTAACAGCTTTTTTGCGGTCGTAGTTACAAACATCGCTGCTATCACAAGTATGACATATGTAGAGTCTTACCAGGCAGCACTCTGTATTATCTTAATTGAGGGACTTATATTTATTGTACTCTCAGTTTTGAAAATCAGAGAGAAAATAGTAGAGGCTATTCCGGCGGGAATACGTCACGGTATTTCTCCTGCAATCGGATTAATGCTTCTTAATATTGGTCTTGGTTCAAATGCAGGTGTTTTCGATTCACAGGGAAATGCACATTATATGCTTAGGGATTTCTTCGGAGGACTTACACCGTCAGTTACAAGGGATGCGCTTGGCGCAGAACAGTACAAGGTGATGGTGCTTACTGTTGTGACAGCGTTTGTTGGTCTTTTCATAATAGTTGCACTTGCTCATAAGAAGGTTACAGGTTCAGTGCTTATAGGAATGGTTGCCGCTTCTATAATTTACTGGGCAGGTCAGGCAATATTCCTTGGAGTAAATCCGTTTGCAGGTCTTGCAGATGCTTCATGGGTACCGCCTTTCAGAGATTTAGCAGACATAACACTCTTTAAGTTCAATTTTGAGGGACTTATGGAGATTGGCTGGCTGTCTGTTGTGATGGTAGTCGTAACATTCTGTATGATAGATATGTTTGATACAATCGGAACATTAGTGGGTACAGCGTCAAGAGCAGGTATGATAGATGATGACGGAAAAATGCCTAAGATGAAGGAGGCACTTCTTTCAGATGCCATCGGTACAACAGTAGGTGCTTGTACAGGTACTTCAACAGTTACAACATTCGTTGAATCGGCTGCAGGTGTTGAGGCAGGCGGACGTACAGGTTTAACAGCACTTACAACAGGCCTTATGTTCCTTGCATGTATATTTATTGCACCATTGGCAGCACTTATTCCTGCACCTGCTACATCAGCAGCACTTATATATGTAGGTGTGCTTATGCTTTCAGGTCTTAAGAAAGTCAACTTTGATGACGTTACAGAGGTACTCCCTGTTGCACTTATGTTAATAGCAATGCCGATAAGCAGTTCAATCGGACACGGTATCGGACTTGCACTTATTGCATATACATTTATTATGGTTCTTACAGGAAAGGCAAAGAAGGTTTCAGTTCTGACATATGTGCTTTCAGTGTTATTCCTTGTAAAGTTTTTCATGGTAGTGTAAAAAAGTGTTGACATATTAACTCGGCGGAGTATAATAAAGTAAATTAAAAAACAAACCTGTGATGTGGAGATAAAAATAGAAAGTGCGCTTACAGAGAGCCGGAGATGCTGAGAACCGGTGGAATGCAGTCTATACAAATGGACCACTGAGGGCATGGTCAAAGGAATTTGATGTTCCGAGTATTCCATGACGCATGGCATGCGTTATTTGCCGGGAATATGTTAGTATTCTGCTGAGAGTGTGGGCTTCACAAAACAAGGTGGCACCGCGGTGATAAATAGAATTAGGTAATATATAAACCTGATATACCGTCCTTGACAACAGTATTTTACTGTTGTCAGGGACTTTTTGTTTTACGAATGTGGTTGTGGTTGACTGTGAAAAGTAACATATATCAAGCGTCGCTCTGCGGGATTGCACTGTGGCAGATATAAGAAGGAGGAAAAAAAACATGATTAAAGAAGCAATTGCAAAGGTAGCAGCAAGGAAAGACCTGGATGACGAAATGATGACAGCCGTAATGAACGAGATTATGGAAGGTGATGCAACAGATGCGCAGAAGGCCGCTTTCCTCACAGCCATGAGCATGAAGGGTGAGACTATAGATGAAATAACATTTGCAGCCAGAGTAATGAGAGAGCACTGCGAAAGATTTTTAAATGATGTTGATGTGCTGGAGATAGTTGGTACAGGCGGCGACGGCTCAAATACATTTAATATCTCGACATTGGCTTCCATTGTTGTGTCATCAACAGGGGTACCTGTAGCAAAACACGGAAACAGAGCGGCTTCAAGTAAATGCGGTACTGCAGACTGTCTGGAGGCTCTTGGTGTAAAGATAGACATTGCTCCTGTTGTCAGCGCAAATATTCTTTCGGAAATGAACATGTGCTTCCTGTTTGCGCAGAAATATCATACTGCAATGAGGTTTGTAGGTGCGGTCAGGAAAGAGATGGGTATAAGAACAATATTTAATATACTCGGACCTCTTGCAAATCCGGCAGGTGCCACAATGCAGCTTCTCGGTGTTTATTCGGAAGAACTTGTGGAGCCCCTTGCAAGGGTTCTGGTCAACCTGGGTGTAAAGAGTGCAATGGTAGTTTACGGACAGGATAATATAGATGAGATTTCAATGAGTGCCCCAACAACTGTGTGTGAGGCAGTAAACGGTACATTTAAGTCATATGTAATTAAGCCGGAGGACTTTGGATTTACAAGATGTGAAAAATCAGACCTTGTAGGCGGAACACCGCAGGAAAATGCGAAGATTGCAAGGGATATTCTTGAAGGGGCAAAGGGACCGAAGACTGATGCGGTATTACTCAATGCCGGAGCGGCACTTCATGTGGCAACAGGATGTACCATTGAGGAAGGAATTGCAAGAGCCAAAGAGGCAATAGAGAGCAAAAAGGCATTAAAGCAGCTTGAGAGATTTATTGAACTTACAAATAAATAATTTAGAGGTTATATATGAATATTTTAGAAAAGATAGCAGGCGGAAGAAGAATAGACACGGAAAAAAGAAAAGAAAAAAAATCCTTAGATTCTGTCAGGCGGGAAGCTGAGTTAATAGCAGAGAAAGAACTTGAGAGAGACGGACATTTCAGATATCCTTTCAGGGAAAGGCTTGCTGCGCCGGGCATAAGTTTTATATGTGAGGTAAAAAAAGCATCTCCGTCTAAGGGACTTATAGCCGAGAACTTTCCGTACCTTCAGATAGCCTCCGAGTATGAGGAGGCAGGGGCTGCAGCCATATCAGTCCTTACGGAGCCTGATTACTTTATGGGAAACGACGAGTATTTAAGACAGATTGCATCTGAACGAAATATACCGGTTCTGAGAAAAGATTTTACGGTTGATGAATATCAGATATATGAGGCAAAGATATTGGGAGCATCAGCGGTACTTCTGATATGTGCCATTCTTGATGACAATGAGCTTAAAGCATTTCTTGAGACTGCACACAGGCTTGGCTTGTCAGCACTTGTGGAGGCCCACGACGAAAAAGAGGTACGAAGGGCTGTGGCAGCAGGAGCAGGTATTATCGGTGTAAATAACAGAGATTTAAAGACATTTGACGTAGACATAAATAACAGCATAAAACTTAGGGAACTGGTTCCTGACGGAGTTGTTTTTGTGTCAGAGAGCGGCATAAGAAATAAAGAGGATGTGGAGAATCTTAGAAAAAACGGCACCAATGCAGTGCTTATAGGTGAAACACTTATGCGGGCTGATGACAAAAAGGCAATGCTGGCTGAGCTGGCAGGTAAATAAAAGTATAGGGAAGCAGACAGATATGACAAAGATAAAGATATGCGGACTGAAAAGATATGAAGATATATCCTATGTAAACGAGAGCCGCCCCGATTATGTAGGGTTCGTGTTTGCAAAGAGCAGAAGACAGGTGACGAGAGAACAGGCTTTAAAACTTCGTGAAAGACTTATGGATGGTATAATTCCTGTGGGAGTTTTTGTGAACGAGAGTGTTGATGTGGCAGCGGGTCTTGTAAATGACGGTATAATAGATATGGCGCAGCTTCACGGCGATGAAAATGAAGAGTATATAAATGAGCTTAAGGATAAGCTCAAAAGAGGCGGTATAATAAAAGCTGTACGTGTAAAAGATGAGTCAGATGTCATATCTGTAGCACACAGCACGGCAGACTATATACTGTTCGACACATATTCAAAGGGTGAGTACGGCGGAACGGGCATGACGTTTGACTGGAGTGTCCTGAAAAACTTCGAAAGACCGTATTTTCTGGCAGGGGGAATCAACGGCGAAAATGTGGAGGAAGCTGTAAAAAGTATGTGCCCCTATGCCGTAGATGTAAGCAGTGCAGTGGAAACGGACGGAATTAAAGACAGGGAAAAGATTGCGGATATTATAAAGAAGGTGCGCATATATCAGTAGCGCACCTCCATAAGAAACAGTCCTTCGGCAGGTACCATAAATGGTACCTGCTTTCTGTTACATGTAGATAATATAGAATCTATTATGTCAATGTTACTCTCACCAAGTCCTATTGAAAGCAATGTTCCCGTAATAAGTCTTACTGTGTGATATAAAAAGCCGTTTCCCGTAAATTCGATATAAAGATGAGTGCCTGATAAAACGGTATCGGTTGAAAAAGTGATGCTGTCTATGCGGCGCACAGTTGATTTCTTTGTCTTTGTGTCGGAAAAGCCCGCTAAATCATGCTCTCCAAGGAATTTTTCTGCTGCTGTTCTCATCAGTTCGATATCCGGCATCCTATTAAGAAGCATTGAATATTTGCGAAGGAATACATCCTTTTTATCTGATATGTCAATGCAGTATCGATAAGTTTTGCTCTTTGCATTCAGTCTTGCATGAAAACGTGGTTCCGCTTCCTTTAAGGACAGAATACGGATATCTTCGGGAAGATAGCCGTTTAAGTCTTTCATAATCCCGGCAGATGATGAAGATGGTATGGATTTTTCGTGTACTTTAAAGTTTGCTACCTGTCCCTTTGCATGGACACCTGCATCTGTTCTGCCTGAGCCGTGTACTTCAATATCCTCAGAGAAATATCTTGAAAGTATAGTTTCGAGCCTGCCCTGAATAGTGTTGTCGGTATTGTGCTGTTTCTGCCAGCCGTTGTACCTTGTGCCGTCATATTCCATTACCATCATATAATTTATGCTCACTGCTCATCCTCCCTATTACGGATAATTTATCTGCTATTTATAATATCAAGTCTACGATCTAAAAACAAGGGAAAACATAGAAGTAAGGTTTGACTTGAAAAGCAGGTGGTATAGGAGTAAAATATCAATAAGTATATTATGTGAAATGAGGACAATAGAATGCAGTTACCGTCAGATTTTATAGAGCGCATGGAGGTCATGCTTGGAGAAGAATTTGATGATTTTATCAGAACATATGATGAAGAACGGGCATATGGACTGAGATTTAATCCGCTGAAAATATCAAGAGAGTTGTTTCAGACGATTGTAGATGCCATAGAGGAGCCTGTACCGTGGGCAGAAGAGGGATACTATTACAATCCCGAAATGCAGCCGGGAAAAGCACCGCTCCACGAGGCGGGCGCATATTACATACAGGAGCCAAGTGCAATGTCGGCAGCAGAGTTTCTTGAAGTTAAGCCGGGAGAGAAGGTCTGCGATTTGTGTGCAGCTCCCGGAGGAAAGAGCACGCAGATAGCCGGAAAGATGGGAGGAGAAGGTTTGCTGGTGGCCAATGAGTATTATGGGGCAAGAGCAAAGATTCTTTCTCAGAATATAGAACGTATGGGAGTCAGAAATGCGGTGGTTTTAAATGAGTCTTCCGGTCATATGGCAGAGCTGTTTGAACAATTTTTTGACAAGGTTCTGGTGGATGCGCCGTGTTCGGGAGAAGGAATGTTCAGAAAGGATGAGGCGGCACGGGCAGAGTGGAGCCTGCAGAACGTGAAAAACTGTGCAGAAAGGCAATGTGAGATACTTGACAATGCTGCCGCCATGGTGAGACCGGGTGGAGTTCTGGTTTATTCTACCTGTACATTTTCAAGGGAAGAAAATGAAGATACAGTTAAGGCATTTCTTGAAAGAAACCGGGATTTTTTCATAGATAAACCTAAGAATCATCAAAAGTTGTCAGATGCAGGATTTGCGGAAAATGAGGGAATGTATCGATTATGGCCTCATAAGCTTAAGGGAGAAGGACATTTTGCCGTAAGATTTATGAAGCGTTCCGTTGAGACGGATGATAAAAGCGGTCAGAGGAAAAGAACGTTTTGCGGTACGGCGAAAAAGCAGGATTTGAAGTACTTTTACGAGTTTGCAGAGAAAACTTTGAAGACAGAGTTAAGCGGAGAGTATGTCATGTTTGGTGACAGTATATATCTTGTGCCTGATTTGATGACAGACTTAAATGGAATAAAAGTTGAAAGAGCAGGGTTAAAGCTTGGATGTAACAAAAAGAACAGGTTTGAGCCCGATCATGCTCTGGCACTTGCACTTAACCCGTCGGAGGCAAAACAGGTGACAGAACTTACGGAACCGGAGAAATATTTGAGAGGTGAGACTGTACCGTGTCAGTATGACAGCGGATGGACACTTGTGACAATAAATAATGTATCAATAGGTTGGGGAAAGGCACAAAATGGTGTGCTGAAAAACCATTATCCAAAGGGACTTAGAAGGTAGGACGAGGTGAACACATGAATTTGATTTTATTTTCCATACTTGAGGCACTGGCAGTCTTGACGTTCATGACAATAAAAGGTGCGGTTAAGAACAGCGGCTTAGCTGACAGGAATTCATTTCTGTTTATATTACTTGCAATCAGCAGCATATGGTGGACAATGTGTTTTGGTTCCATCCTTGTGTGTGATAATTTTAGGATGGCATATATGTTCAGAACCGTGGGCATGATAGGAACGTTCGCGTATCTGATTTCAGGTACTATTCTTATTGCATCATGGACAGATATTGTTCCAAGATTGAAAAAAGCTATTGTTGGATTTGCGTTTTTGGGCATTCTGATTTATCCCTTAAGCGTTCAGGAGGAACTCATAGTCTTTGAGAAGACAAGTATAGGAACAACATACACATTTTTGCCAAGCTTTGAGACGAATCTGTATACGGCATATTCGGTTATTATAGCACTCCTTATGTATGTAATGCTTATCCGGATGCTTAAATCTACCGACAAGAAAAGAAAAAAGGTCATGGGTAAAAGGGTACTTGCCGGTTTGACCGTTGTGACCATGGGAATGATGTTTGATACCATTCTTCCTATGTTTGGTCTGCCGGCACTGCCTGCAAGTACAATGGGACAGGCAATATGCGTACTTCTTATGTACAGAGCACTTGCATACGATAAAAGAAATCAGATAGATATAGGAAATATTGCAGCGTATATTGACCGTTCATGTGAGGTTTATGTGTTTGCATATGATGAAAACCTGACACTGCGAATGGCAAGTGAGTCAGCTACGGAATTTATGCAGTTAAGTCCGGATAAGATTTACAAGGTAAATGAATTATTTGACCTTCCGGAGGAGTTTTTCAGATTTGAACATGGTTCAAAGAAAGTAGATGTAATGTGTAAAAGGAACGGTGTGGAATGCAACATTGGTATAGAAATAATACCTGATGAATTTGGCGACTTAATCGGATATGCCGTCAGTGTTACGGATATTACTGACAAAATCAAGTACATTAGGGAAATTGAGGAAGCAAAGAAACAGGCTGATAGTGCAAATGAGTCAAAGAGTGCATTTCTTGCCAATATGAGTCATGAAATCAGAACACCGTTAAGTGCAGTTCTGGGCATGGATGAGATGATTATGCGCGAAACCGACATAAACGAGATATATAAATATGCAGAGGATATCCAGAACGCAGGTAAATCCCTTCTTGCAATTATTGAGGACATTCTTGATTTTTCAAAGATAGAATCAGGAAAAATGACTATAGTTGAGGGAAATTACAATGTGGCTCAGGCTATGCGCCTGCTATACAGTATAGTGATTTTTAAAGCACAGAAAAAGGGAATAGAGTTAAAGTTTGACATAGATGAAAATATTCCGTGTGAATTATGCGGCGATGAGCTGCGCATAAGACAAATAATGCTTAACCTTATAAATAATGCAATAAAATATACTAAAGTAGGATGGGTGAAAATTAAGCTGACCCATAATAATATTGACAATGATAATATAGAACTTATAGCGACTGTTGAGGATACCGGAATGGGAATAAAGAAGGAAGAAATGCCTAAATTATTTAAAAAATTCCAGAGACTTGATGAGAGAAACAACCACAATGTGGAAGGGACAGGACTTGGGCTTAGTATCGTTGGCAGTCTGGTGGGAATGATGAACGGGCATGTTGATGTAAAGAGCGTTTATCAGAGAGGATCAATATTTACGGTAACCATCCCACAGAAAGTGGTTAACCATAATACTGTCGGAAAGTTTAACATGGAGCAGCAGAAACAGGTTAAAGTGGAACGTGAAGTATTCAGGGCTCCGGAGGCGAGAGTTCTCGCTGTTGATGATAATCAGATAAATCTTACTATTGTGAAAGGACTTTTGCGGAGAACCGACATTAAGGTGGATGTTGTTTCAAACGGATATGACTGTCTTGATATGGTCAAGGAGAACAGATATGATATTATACTTCTTGATCATATGATGCCGGACATCGACGGTGTGGAAGTAATGAAGAGACTAAAAAAGATGGATGGAAATATGTCGAAAGATGCGGCAGTCATTGCTCTGACGGCCAATGCTCTGGCAGGGGCAAGAGAAGAGTATATGAGATATGGATTTGATGATTACATTTCTAAGCCTATTGAACCAAAAGAATTGGAAGATATCATAAAGCGTTATCTCCCGAAAGATTTAATAATCAATTAAACTCCTTTTGTCGATATTTTGCGAAAATGTACAAAAAATACTTGAAAAAATAATAAAAGTATGGTTTCCTTATAAAAGGGTTTGGGGTACCCGTAATATGTGATTTAAAACATTTAGAAAGGTGATACTATGAAAAAGGTTGTAAAATTCGGTGGAAGTTCATTGGCAAGTGCGGAGCAGTTTAAGAAGGTCGGCAAAATCATAAAGGCTGATGCAGACAGAAGATATGTGGTTCCTTCAGCTCCGGGAAAGAGATTTTCGGCAGACACAAAAGTTACGGATATGCTTTATCAGTGTTATTCACAGGCAGAGGCGAGCCAGGACTTCTCTGAAACATTAAATAAAATAAAAGAGCGTTACAATGAAATTATCAAAGGCTTAAAGCTTCAGTTATCTCTTGATGAGGAGTTCGTAATCATTGAGAACCAGTTTAAGGCAAAGGCAGGAAGCGATTATGCCGCTTCAAGAGGAGAGTACCTTAACGGTATAATCATGGCAAATTACCTTGGATATGAGTTTATTGATGCTGCAACAGTTATTTTCTTTAACAGCAACGGTGAGTTTGATGCAGACACAACACAGGAAATATTAAGTGCAAAGCTGGCAGGTATTGAGAGAGCTGTTATTCCGGGCTTCTACGGAGCAATGCCTGACGGAAAGGTTAAGACATTCTCAAGAGGCGGTTCTGATGTGACAGGTTCCATCGTTGCCAGAGCTGTGTCAGCAGACCTTTATGAGAACTGGACTGATGTTTCAGGTTTCCTTGTTGCAGACCCAAGAATCATCAAGGATCCTGCTGTTATTACAACCATTACATACAAAGAGTTAAGAGAGCTGGCTTACATGGGAGCCTCTGTTCTTCACGAGGACGCAATATTCCCTGTAAGAAAAGCAGGAATACCTATCAATATAAAGAATACAAATAAGCCGGAAGATCCGGGCACAATGATTGTAGAAAGCACATGTAAGCAGTCTGCATATACAATTACGGGTATCGCAGGAAAGAAGGGATTTGTATCATTAAGCGTTGAGAAGGATATGATGAATTCAGAAATCGGTTTCGGAAGAAAGGTTCTTGAGTCATTTGAAAAGCACGGCATTTCATTTGAACATATGCCTTCAGGTATAGATACACTTACTGTTTTTGTACATCAGCCTGAATTTGAGGGCAAGGAGCAGCAGGTACTTGCAGACATTCATCGTCTCACATCACCTGACTGTATCGAGATAGAGTCTGACCTTGCACTTATCGCAGTAGTAGGCCGTGGTATGAAGGCAGCCAAGGGAACAGCCGGAAGAATCTTTGCGGCACTTGCCCATGCCAATATAAACGTAAAGATGATTGACCAGGGTTCAAGTGAGCTCAACATCATCATCGGCGTAAAGAACAAAGACTTCGAGGCCGCCATAAAGGCAATATACGACATCTTCGTCCTCGTCCAGTTATAAACCATAAAATCATACACCCTGACACGCAAATGAGCATAGTTCACATAATGTGAATTATGGATGTATGTGTCAGGGTGTTTGATTTTATGGGGTGTATGGACGAGGACTACTTTTTGTGAAGAACTTTGTGGCGGATGTATCTGAATGTGTAGTCTTCACTTTTTGTGGCGAGCATAGTCAGGAGTTTTCGTAACAGGGCGTCTGTCTCGGGGTGGATGACGTAGTGGTCGTGGCCCCTGTTGTAGTATTCAAGTGAGGTCGAGTCTGTATAGTTCTCCTTGTGATATATCTTGCTGGCGGCAACTCTGTCGCAGAACATTTCAACAACATATTTAACAGGCATTTTCATGCCGACAAGACCTGCAGTTTTATCTGTAGGGTAGTCAATCCAGTATTCGTAATGGTGCCTGTTTCGTCCTTTGTGGTGAAGCCATGCTGTAGAGCAACCTGTGGCCTCTCTCTGGGCATTATTTGGACTCCTGTCGCCCTGAAAATATATGACACCGGGTATGAATTCCACAGGAGTATATTTTGACAAATCGTGAAGAAGTCCCTGTTTGTAGAGACCAACCTTAAAACAGTGCTTCATAACCATGAGTTTGTGAGCATTTATTGTATTAAGGTGTCCTTTGAAGTTGTGTATCAGTCGGGAAAATTTCATTGTAACCTCCTGCAATATCCGTGTAATGTTTGTTCTGGCTTAATCATTTTAGTAATAGTTTATACCTGTATAGAAAAGAAATCAATAAGATATTAAAAGGTGAATGGTGTTGTCACATTATGTCGAATGTGGTAAAATACAAGGTAGACTTTTGAGGATTATATATTATTTCGGAGGCATAAATGAACAGTTTTAAATTTATCTCGCAATATATAAAGAAACACAAATGGAGGTATCTTGCCGGCATAATAACATTGTTTGTTGTAGACTTTGCCAATCTTTTTATCCCAAGACTTACAGGTACAATAACGGATGGACTGACAGCACACTCTATTGATATGGAAGGAGTGCTTTTTTATATTATGTGCATTCTTGGGGTTGGTGCAACCCTTGCAATAGGAAGATTTTTATGGAGATACTTTATTTTCGGAGCGGCACGTTCCATAGAAAAAGAAATCAGAAATGAAATGTTTGAGCATTTAGAGCAGATGAGTGTTGAGTATTACAATGAGCACAAAACAGGTGACCTTATGACAAGGTTTACAAGTGATTTAAATTCAGCGCGAATGGCCATAGGACCGGCGGTTATATCAGCCTTTGATGCGTCGGTAATGCTTATTATGGTTATATGCCAGATGCTTTTTTATGTAAATGTGAAGTTGACACTTGTAGCGGTTATACCGATGATACTTATTTCTGTCGGAGAGCTCTATTACGGAAAGGTAATACGTTCCAGATATAAGGAGCGTCAGGAGGCGGTATCGGACCTGACAGATTATATTCAGGAGAGCATTTCAGGTGTCAGGGTTATAAAGGCATTTGTGAGGGAGAGGGCAGAGCTTAAGGCATTTGCGAAGAGTAATGCCAATGCAAAGGAGAAGAATCTGCGTGTAATAAAGGTTCAGACAATTGTTATGCCGCTTCTGGATGTCATAATCGGTATAAGCAGTCTCTTAACCCTTATATACGGTGGATATCTGGCTCTTACAGGAGAGATTACACTGGGAAGATTTATTGCATTTAACCAGTATATAAATATGCTTGTATGGCCAATGCTGGCGTGTGGCGATGCAATTACCATGTTTTCACAGGGTGGCGCATCAATAAAGCGTATCCAGGATATATTTGAGGAAAAACCTGAGATATTTGATGATGAGAATGTGGAGCAGATTGATGAACTTAGGGGTGATATTACATTTAATCATCTTACATTTGCTCACAGGGGAAGTGTGGAACCTACGCTGAAAGATATATGTCTTGATGTGAAAGCGGGGACGACTCTTGCTGTTATCGGAAGAACAGGAAACGGAAAGAGTACGCTTGTCAATCTCCTGCTTCATCTTTATAACACAAAGCCGGGTATGATACTTATTGACGGTAAGGATATTAACGCTATTCCCCTTAAAACTTTGAGGGAGAACATAGCTTATGTACCGCAGGATAACTTCCTGTTTTCAGATACCTTAAGGTCAAATATTGCCTTTGGAGCAGAGGATGATATGGATAGTATTGAAAAGGCTACCAGGGCGGCATGCATTCATGACAATATCATTGCATTTCCTGACGGCTATGAAACCATTGTCGGGGAGAGAGGTGTTACACTTTCGGGAGGACAAAAGCAGAGAAGTTCAATTGCAAGAGCACTTATGAAGGATTCGCCTATACTTATTCTTGATGATGCTTTGTCCGCCGTGGATACAGATACAGAGGAGCGTATTCTTAAGAATCTTAAGAAAAACAGAGCTGATAAGACAACAATCATTATTGCTCATCGTATATCTACCATACAGAGTGCAGATGTTATCATGGTTCTGGAGGACGGTCAGGCTGTGGAGATTGGCAATCACAGTGAACTGATGAAGCTTGGGGGCATTTATAAAGATATGTTTGATAAACAGCAGCTTGAAGCGCAGATTGGCGAGAAGCGGGCTGCATTTGAAGGAGGGCTTGCATAATGAAGAGATTACTTAATTACCTTAAGCCCCATAAGTGGACAATGCTGGCGGTATCTGTCATAGTTTTATGCATTATTGTGGTGGAATTATACAGACCGATTATTATAGGAGATGCAATCGACGATTACATAAACGGATATTATCACCCGTATGTGGAAACGACGGCAGACGGTGAAGGTGCCGTTGCCTACGGTGATATTTTCCTTACAAGGGAATATGACAGGGCAAAGGAATATGATGAGTATTATCAGATAATTCTGTATAAAGACAATTATTATATGGTGTCAGGGTTATCCAAAGACCAATGTAATCACCTTGAGAGTGCAGGGGAAGATGAGCTTTCTGCTTATGTGGAAGCAGGTGCAAAAAAACTTGAGCATGGTGATATGAGGGAACTTAGAAAATATGATTTTACGGGAATACTCATGGCAGCGGCGGTTTATCTGGCGGTTCTTATTGCAGGATTTGTGCTTAATGTGCTTAATACATGGCTTTTGCAGAAAATGGGACAGGATATTATATACCGCATGAGGGAGGAAGTATTTTCACATATTCACAAGCTGTCGCTGAGTTTCTTTAATACGACACCGGTGGGAAAACTTGTGACAAGAGTGTCAAATGATACGGAAGCGGTAAACGAACTTTTTTCAACAATTCTTGTGAAGCTTTTTAAAAATGTTGTGAAGATTGGAGGATTTGCAGTAGTAATGCTGTCAAAGAATGTCAGGATGGCATTGTTCTCATTCGCGCTGCTTCCGTTTGTGGCAGCACTTACATTTTTCTTCAGATACATGTCGAGAAAGGCATACAGGATAACAAGAAATAAGATAACAGAGCTTAATACTTTCCTGTCAGAGCATATATCGGGAATGAAACTCATACAAATATTTGCAAGAGAAAAGGAGAAGTACAAGGAGTTTGAAACCAAATCTCATGAACTTTATAAGGCAAACTGGCGTGAGGTTATGACGTTTGCAGTGTTCAGACCATCCATATATATGCTTTCTGTTGTTGCACTTGTTGTAATAATAGGTTCGGGAAGCAGCTTTGTTCTTGACGGAAGCATTTCCATGGGAACGCTGTACATCTTTATAAGCTATATCGGCTCATTTTTTGAGCCTATTCAGGAGCTTGCAGAGCAGTTTGGTACATTGCAGTCATCACTTGCTTCAGCCGAGAAGATTTTTGGAATACTTGATGAGGTTCCTGAGATTGTAAGTCCTCAAAATCCTGTTCCGGTAGACATTAAGGGAAGAATTGAATTTAAGAATGTGTGGTTTGCTTACGAGAAGGACGATTATATCTTAAAGGATGTAAGTTTTGTCATTGAGCCGGGAGAAAAAGTGGCATTTGTAGGTGCCACGGGGGCAGGAAAATCATCTATATTAAATCTTATTGGAAGATACTTTGATATACAGAAAGGTCAGATACTTATAGATGGTGTGGATATTAAGGATATCGATCTTGATGTATTGAGGGGTGCCATAGGTCAGGTACAGCAGGATGTGTTTATTTTTACGGGGGATATTAAGAGCAATATCTCATTAAACAATGAGAACATAACCATTGATGAGGTTAAAGAGGCAGCACATATAGTTGGAGCGGATAATTTTATCGAGAAGATGCCGCATGGTTATGATGAACCTGTAACAGAGAGAGGAAGCACATTGTCGGCAGGTCAGAGGCAGCTTCTTTCCTTTGCAAGAACACTGGCATATAATCCGACGATACTTGTTCTTGACGAGGCCACGGCCAATATCGATACGGAGACTGAGAGCCTAATCACACAGGCACTTGAGGTTCTCATGAAAGGAAGAACAACTATTATGGTTGCACACAGGCTCTCTACGATACAGCATGCTGACAAAATTATTGTAATGCATCAGGGAGAGATAAAGGAGTCAGGAAATCATCAGGAACTCCTGGCAAAGAACGGAATGTATAAAAAATTATATGATTTGCAGTTAGTTGAAAGCTAAAAGCTTTTGGGGTGGAGAATGGAAAAAAGATTAAAATATGTAAAGTACCTTGTATTTCCGATAATGTTTATTTATCTGGAGATAATATACAAGTTAGCCACAGGGAGTTCATTTTCGGTGGCGTTGGTGTATCCGGTAATAAGTGCCGTAACTTTGGGAATTTTTGTAAAGTTTATAACATCACTTGCAGGTGTAAAGCTTAATAAGATTCTTGGATATACCCTTGTTGTTTTCATATGTATTATATTTTGCGTACAGATTGTTTATAAGAATACATTCACAACACCGTTTGCATTTTCCATAGCATTTGGTGAAGCCGGTGGAGTCAATGCACTGACAGAGTTCGCTGATTTGACAATAAATGCTGTTTTAAAAAATATAATATGGATAATTATGGCTATGCTTCCTGTTGCGGCACTTATACCGGCAGGGCGTAAGCTTAAGCTGTTTGAGACATCGGAGAGAAGGGAAAGCATACTGCTTGCAGTGACATTTGTCGGTGTACATGTTATGGGACTTATTGCATTGCTGTTTAGCGGAAGCAACGGATATACACCGAAAGTATTGTATTATGACCATTTTGTAAGTGAGATAGGCTTCGAAAAGCTGGGAGTTATCACTTCCACAAAGCTTGATTTAAAGGAGACTATATTTGGTGTATCGGACAATCTGGATGACATTGATGAAAAGCAGGAGATACCGGTTCTTGGAGACGGCACAAAGGAGACAACAGATTCTTTACAGCCATCGGTAAATCAGGAGGAGACAACTGATGAAGAAGAGACTACAGATGTATCCGATGAACCTGTTACATATGAACCTAATATAATTAATATTGATTTTGATGCATTTTCACAGGCTGCAAATGATCCTGACATTAAATGGTTAAATGACTATATTAAGGCATGCGAACCTACCATGAAGAATGAGTATACCGGAATGTTTGAGGGATATAACGTTATTCTTATTACAGCAGAATCATTTTCACCATGGGCTGTCAGTGAAAAGTACACGCCAACATTATACAAACTTGTAAACTCAGGATTTGTATTTAACAATTTTTACATGCACGGTTTTACGGCAACAACGGTGGGAGAGTATATTTTATGTACAGGGCTTCTCGCCAACGGCAGAGGTGCAGCATCACCATTTGACAGAACAGTGGATGAAGGAAACAAATATATGGGAATGTGTATGGGCAGGATTATGGAGAATCTGGGATGTCCTACATATGCATATCACAATCACACATTTGATTATTATAACAGGGATAAGACACATCCGAATATGGGGTATGTATATAAGGGTCTTGGAAATGGTCTTGACGTAAAGGCAACATGGCCGGAATCTGACCTTGAAATGATGGAAAAGTCAATTGACGATTACATAAACGAAGAGCGGTTTCATGCATATTATATGTCTGTAAGCGGACACATGGATTATAATTTTTCCGGAAATATGATGTCATATATTAACAGGGATGCAGTGAAGGATATGGATGAAACAGAGGGTATAAAGGCATACGTGGCATGTAATATAGAATTTGACAAGGCCATTGAATATCTTATAAAGCGCCTTGAAGAGAAGGGTATTGCCGATAAGACGGTTATAGCCATAGCAGCTGATCACTATCCTTATGGAATAGAGGATGAGCTTAGGGCAAAGATTGGAGAAGAGGAAGCAAAATGGTACGGACTTCAGAAGAGCAATCTCATATTGTGGAGTGCGTCAATGACTGAGCCTGTATATGTTGATAAGGTATGCTCAAGTGCAGATGTTGTGCCTACTCTTTTGAATCTTCTTGGTATCGAGTATGATTCCAGACTGTATTCCGGTAAGGATATTTTGTCAGACTCACCGGGACTTGTGGTTTTTAGTAATATGGGATTTATGACAGATTACTGCATATATAATACAAGAACAGGAGAAGTAAAAGAAACAGCCGGAGTGGAAGTGCCGGATGAATACATAAGTAAGATTAATAAGCTTGTAAAAAATATGTGGAATGCGGCAGGAAAGATTATTCAGGTCGATTATTATGCCAGAATGAAAGATTATGTCGCAGGCGAATAGAGTACGCTTCTAAATAAATTATGAATATTAACAAAAAAGAAGGGAAAGTTTCCAAACGGAAGCTTTCCCTTTAAAAATTGTGCCTGACTAGCCTAAGTAAATATCTCCCATGAACTTGTCGTTTATTACATAATAAACCTTAAGTTCTTCCGGCTTTAAGTAAAGCTTTGTAGAAGAGATAGCCTTCTTGCCTGTCTGAGCTATGTAATCAGCCTTAACTTTTTCAAGTAACTCATCATATGAGAACTCAAAACCTGAGAACTGAACATATAATTCAGCCTTCTTCTCTTCAACTTTCTTCTCTGCCGGTTTAGCAGCAACCTTCTTTGCAACAGGCTTCTTCTCTGCCGGTTTAGCAACAGCCTTCTTTGCAGGTGCAACCTTAACTTCTTCCTTAACCTCAGCCTTAGGAGCCTCTACCTTAGCAGGCTCAACCTTAGCGGCTGTAGCAGTCTTAACGGCAGTTGTTGCAGCTGCCTTTGTAGTCTTAGATGTATTAGCCATATTATACCTCCTGATAGTCTTCTTTAAAAACTCCATGGTAATAATATGACAAAATGTAAAGTTTTTCAAGTGTTATTAGCAATTTATTAAAAAAAACTGTGTTAAATGTTTTGTCATATTGTTGACATCAAATGTTTATTAGTGTAAAACAGACTAGGTTGAAGAAAAAAAGTTTTGAAAAGAGGATGAAAAATATGGAGTACAGAATACTTTTAGATTTAGCGATTATAATAGTATTCGCAAAGACATTTGGAATAATTGCCAGATATCTTAAAGCACCACAGGTAGTCGGACAGATTGTTGCCGGTCTTATTATCGGACCAAGCATACTTGGTCTTGTTGAGCAGTCAACATTTATTTTGGAGATGGCGGAAATAGGAGTCCTTCTTCTTATGTTCTCAGCGGGTCTTGAGACGAATTTAAGAGATCTTATGAAGACAGGTTTAAAGGCATTTGCCATTGCATGCGCAGGTGTTTTTGTACCACTTGTGGGCGGAACTTTATTATATATGGGAATGTATGGTGTGTCGCCTGTAGGTTCAACGGAGTTTTATAAGGCAGTTTTCATCGGAGTAATCATGACTGCCACATCTGTAAGTATTACGGTTCAGACTTTGCGTGATATGGGTAAACTTAAAGGTGAAGTCGGAACGACAATTTTAAGTGCAGCAATTATTGATGATGTAATCGGAATTGTCGTACTTACATTTGTAATAGGAATGACGGATTCGGAAACAAAGCCAATGCAGGTCATCGTTAATACAGTGCTTTTCTTTGTACTTGCAATAGTTGTAGGTATTGTTATTTATGTGATTTTCAAAAAGTTTGATTCTAAATATCCGCATACAAGACGTATTCCGATACTTGGTCTGGCACTCTGCTTTGCCATGGCTTACGTCGCAGAGGTTTATTTTGGAATTGCCGACATTACGGGAGCATATGTTGCAGGTATTATTCTTTGCAGTTTAAAAGATTCAGAGTACATAGCAGAGAAGATGGATATCAATTCGTATATGCTTTTCGGACCGGTATTTTTTGCAAGTATCGGACTTAAAACGGATGTATCGGGCTTTTCATCAAGCCTTGTGCTTTTCTGTGTAGGCTTCGTTCTTGTTGCACTTATAACAAAGATTATCGGATGCGGTCTTATGGCAAGAGTTTTAGGCTTCAAAGGTTATGATGCTTTAAAAGTCGGAGTGGGAATGATGACAAGAGGCGAGGTTGCCCTTATCGTGGCACAAAAAGGACTCAGCGCAGGACTTATCTCATCAGAATATTTTACGGCAGTCATACTGCTTATCATCATATCGTCAATCAGTACACCGATTATATTGAAACTGCTCTACGCCAAGAAAGATGCGTAGGATTTCTGTTTTCACGCAAACGATTTGACATAGAGAGATGCGTTTTTATTCTATGTTCCGTGTGAAGTTTATCTAAGTTCTTTTATTTACGTTTTCATAGGGCACGCAACCGTTCGCTATTCGGCATCGTGCCTCAGAGCTCACTTCCGCCGACGTCCTGTCGGCGGATTGCTGTATATATAAGAAAAGAACTAAGATAAACTACTCACACTTCACAATGAATAAAAACGCATCTCTATGTCCAAATCGCATACATGTTAAACAGAAATCGGAGCGTGGCGTCCCCTGCGGGGCGAGTGCGGTGCGTCCGGAATTATTGCAACTCGCGGGGGACTATGTCACACATAATTTCCGGATTAACGTATATGGAACTTCAGGAAAAAAATATCCGAATTTTTATTCATTGCGAAGAATATTAGATTTTCTTAGTGTTTTGCTATATATTTAGCAATTTGCCGACAGGACGTCGGCAAAAGCGAGCTCTGAGGCAGGACGCCGAATAGCGAGCGGTTGCGTGCTAATAAATAGTGTAGTTGCAAAACACATAGAAAATCTTATATTAGTAGCATAGAATAAAAATTCGGATATTTTTTCCCTGAAGTTTCTTCATAGGTTAAACGGAAAGCAGTTTGTGGCATTTGGTCGTGAGTTGCATATAATATAAGTAAGTGTATTTAGGGGGAGCAGCGGTGCGTGATATCATATTTGAAGGTGCGGCAACTGCTTTAATTACGCCGTTTAGTTATGACTCGTATATTGACTATAAGGCCGTCGAAAAGCTGATAGAGTATCAGTTGCGGGAAAACATTCAGGCAATCGTTGTTGCGGGAACTACAGGAGAGTCCGCAACACTTAACGACGAGGAACATTATGAACTGGTAAAGTTTACGGTGGATGCGGTGGCAGGAAGGGTGCCTGTAATAGCAGGAGCGGGAAGTAACTGTACAGAGCATGCGAGGAGGCTTTGCAGAAACAGTAAAAGAGCAGGTGCAGATGCACTTCTGGTTGTTACACCTTATTACAATAAGTCAAATCTTAAGGGACTTGTACATCATTACAGAACGTGCAGTGAGGCAGCAGAAGGAGAACTTCCGATAATAGTGTACAATGTGCCGTCGAGAACCGGTTTAAATATAAAACCTGAGTACTATGAAAGTATACTTGAGATAGAGACTGTAGCGGCAATAAAGGAAGCATCAGGTAATATGTCTCAGGTTACACGTATTATGGCAGATTACGGAAATGAGATATCAGTTTATTCGGGAAATGATGATTTGATTCTGCCGGTGTTGTCGGTGGGAGGAAAAGGCGTTATATCAGTTGTGTCCAATCTGATACCCGGTGAAATTCAGCAGATTTGTAAAGATTTTATGGCAAGGAAACAGGAGCGTAGCAGAAATATGATGCTTCATTACATGAAACTTGTTGATGCGATGTTTATGGATGTAAATCCTGTGCCTATTAAAGAAGCAATGGGATTGTATGGATTTGGAAGCGGCAGTGTAAGGGCACCACTTTTCTGCCTTGACGAAGAAAAAAAGACAGTACTTACTAATCTGTTGAAAAAGTATCATATTTTATAAAAAATATATTGAAAAATGAGCAAAATTAATTCATAATATAACAATATAAGAGTCAAAAGTCAGAAATTGTTCCTGCTTGGAGGAAAAGAGTTTTGAATTATTGACACGCACATTATAACAATAAGAGGAAAAGGTGAAAAAATGTATAAGAACTATGTATTTGACTTGTATGGTACACTTGTAGACATCAGAACAAATGAAGATAAAGCATATCTTTGGAAGAAGATGTCTGAGTTTTATGGATTTTATGAGGCACACTATACTCCGGCAGAAATGCGTAAAGCATATCAGCAGTATGTAAAAGAAGAGATTGAACTTACGTTTAAGAAAATGAAGGGTAAGAAGGGAATAAAAACTATAGAAGATATTGATATACGTCTGGAGAATGTTTTCTTAAGGCTTTTTACGGAAAAAGGCGTAAAGGCAGATATGGCACTTGCTACACATGCAGGTCAGATGTTCAGAGTTGTATCAATGAAATTTGAAAAGGTATATGACGGTGTCTTTGAGCTTTTTGACAAGTTAAAGAAAAAAGGAAAAAAGATATATCTTTTGTCTAATGCACAGTATATATTTACAGGTTATGAGCTTAATGCACTGGGACTTACACCATATTTTGACGGAATAGTTATCTCATCAAATGAGTATTGTAAGAAGCCTTCTGCAGAGTTTTATAACACTGTTCTTAACAGATATAAGCTTAAAAAGGAAGAGACGGTAATGATTGGAAACGATCAGGTGGCAGATATTCAGGGAGCTAAGAATGCAGGACTTGCGGCTGTCTATGTTCATACGGAAATATCACCGGATTATGTGGAAAGTGAATGTCCGGCTGATTATAAGTTCCTTGACGGAGATATTAAAAAGGTTGCTAAACTGATAAAATAGGTGGTTGACAAACGGCTTCCATTTATTTATTATCTTAAGCATAAGAAAATATTGTAAATGTAGTGATGAAGAGGAGTAGAAATCCGGTCCTGAAAGAGAGAGCGGCTCACCGGCTGAAAGGCTGCTTAAGGTAACAGATTTTGAAGGTAGCTTCTGAACAGTGTATCCCAACGTACAGTTTTGTATCAGTAGGATATGACGGAGTCGTCCACGTTATAGGATAAGATGAGAACAAATAAAGGTGGTACCGCGTACCTTATGCGCCCTTTGTACATGATATTCATGTACAGAGGGCGTTTTTTTGATGTAAATAGTGAGAGAAAAGGAGAATTTACCATGAAGAAGGAATTGGAGAAGAATTACAATCCGGCCGATATTGAGACAAGATTGTATGATAAGTGGCTTGAGAAAAAGTATTTTCATGCTGAGGTAGACAGAAGCAAGAAACCGTTCACCATTGTTATGCCACCGCCAAATATTACAGGTCAGCTTCATATGGGCCATGCCCTTGACAATACAATGCAGGATATTATTATCAGATACAAGAGAATGCAGGGCTACAATGCGCTTTGGCAGCCGGGTACAGACCATGCAAGTATTGCCACAGAGGTAAAGGTTATTGAAAATCTTAAAAAGCAGGGAATTGACAAGGCTGATCTTGGAAGAGAAGGATTTCTTGAGAAGGCTTGGGAATGGAAGAAAGAGTATGGCGGAAGAATTGTAAAGCAGCTTAGAAAGCTTGGTTCATCAGCCGATTGGGACAGAGAGAGATTTACAATGGATGAAGGCTGTTCAAAGGCAGTTGAGGAAGTATTTGTAAAGATGCACGAAAAAGGCATGATTTACAAGGGCTCAAGAATTGTAAACTGGTGTCCTGTATGTAAGACATCAATTTCTGATGCCGAGGTTGAGCATGAGGAGCAGGCAGGTCATTTCTGGCACATTAATTACCCTGTAGCTGATGAGAATGGAAATGCAGTACCGGGTAAATTCGTTGAGATAGCAACCACAAGACCGGAGACTCTTCTTGGAGACAGCGCCGTTGCAGTTCATCCGGATGATGAGAGATATCAGGATATTATTGGAAAGAATGTTATCCTTCCTCTCGTTAATAAGGTGATTCCTGTTGTTGCAGACACATATGTTGACAAAGAATTCGGAACAGGTGTCGTTAAGATTACACCGGCACATGACCCTAACGATTTCGAGGTTGGTAAGAGACATAATCTTCCTGAGATAAATGTAATGAATGATGATGCAACAATCAATGAGAAGGGCGGAAAGTATGCCGGAATGGACCGCTACGAGGCAAGAAAGGCAATAGTTGCAGACCTTGATGCACTGGGACTTCTCGTAAAGGTTGAAGACCACAGCCATAATGTAGGAATTCATGACAGATGCCACACAACTGTTGAACCAATGGTTAAGCAGCAGTGGTTTGTTAAGATGGATGAACTGATTAAGCCTGCTGTAGAGGCTATTAAGACAGGTGAGATTGAACTTATGCCAAAGAGCATGGATAAGACATATTTCAACTGGACAGACAATATACGCGACTGGTGTATTTCAAGACAGCTCTGGTGGGGACACAGAATTCCTGCATATTACTGTCCAAAGTGCGGTGAGATGGTTGTTGCAAGAACAAGTGATGCACCAAAGGTATGTCCAAAATGCGGTCATGACCATATGGAGCAGGATCCGGACACTCTTGATACATGGTTCTCATCAGCATTATGGCCATTCTCAACACTGGGCTGGCCTGATAAGACAGAAGACCTTGATTATTTCTATCCTACAGATGTCCTTGTAACAGGATACGATATTATCTTCTTCTGGGTAATCCGTATGGTATTCTCAGGATATGAGCAGATGGGCAAGAAACCGTTTGGAAAGGTATTGTTCCATGGACTTGTTCGTGATTCTTTAGGACGCAAGATGAGTAAATCACTTGGAAACGGTATAGACCCTCTTGAGGTTATTGACAAATACGGCGCCGATGCTTTGAGATTTACACTTATTACAGGTAATGCTCCGGGAAATGACATGCGTTTCTACTGGGAGAGAGTTGAGGCTTCAAGAAACTTTGCAAATAAGGTTTGGAACGCTTCAAGATTTATCATGATGAATATTCCTGATGAGGGAATTTCAGAGGTTCCTGTAGAAAGTCTTACAGATGCCGATAAGTGGATTCTCTCTAAGTGTAACGAACTTATTAAAGATGTTACGGAGAATCTTGACAAATATGAGATGGGTATCGCGGCAGATAAGCTCAATTCATTTATATGGGAGGAGTTCTGTGACTGGTATATTGAGATGGTTAAGCCGAGACTTTACAGTGATGATAACACAACAAAGGCAGCAGCACTTTATACATTAAAGACAGTCCTTATTACATCACTTAAGCTTCTTCATCCGTATATGCCGTTTGTAACAGAGGAAATCTTCTGTACACTTCAGGATGAAGAGGAGTCAATTATGATTTCAAAATGGCCTGAGTACAGTGAGAAATTCAACTTCCCTAAGGAGGAGCAGGCTATAGAGACAATCAAAGAAGCCGTAAGAAATATTAGAAATGTCCGTGCAGGCATGAATGTTCCGCCAAGCAAGAAGGCAAAGGTATATGTTGTATCAGAGGATGAGTCTGTAAGAAACATCTTTGAGGACGGCAAGGTGTTCTTTGCAACATTAGGATATGCCAGCGAGGTGGTTATTCAGGCTGACAAGACAGGAATTGCCGATGATGCGGTTTCAGCAGTTATTCCTCAGGCAGTTATTTATATGCCGTTTGCAGAACTTGTAGATATTGACAAGGAGATAGAACGTCTGACAAAGGAAGAGGAGAAGCTTACAAAGGAACTTGCCCGTGTAAACGGTATGCTTGCTAATCCAAACTTTGTTAATAAGGCACCGGAGGCAAAGCTTAACGAAGAGAAGGAAAAGAAGGCAAAATATGAGCAGATGATGGCTCAGGTTCAGGAAAGACTTGCACAGTTAAGATAGAATAAATTAAGAGTATCAGCAGTTTGCATATCAGGCAGACTGCTGATATTACTTTAATAAGATAAAGTGGAAAACATGCAGGATATGTGGTATTATAGATTACATATTGAAGAGTGAAAAGTGAAGAACAGGGGGTGTTCTGCATGTATGACGATATAGTAAAATACATAGCTGTTGTGGTCAGTGAAGACGAAATGAGTGCTGACCTGTTTTTGAGTGCCGTTGAAGACCCTACGATATATGATCTTGATACTATAGTTGAATATCTTACGTGTGAAGAAAACATAGTTGCAGGTATTAAACCTTCAATTATTATGGAGATGATAAACAATCGTATCTATGGTAAGATGGTTACAATTGCAACGGGAACAGCCAGTGTGGATGGCTGTGACGGGCATTTTGATTTTAAGTTTGAGACAAACCCCAGCAAAAAACCAAGACTTCTGCCTGACGGTTCGGTGGATTATCTTAACCTCAACCTTGTACAGAGCGTATGTGCAGGGGATTTGGTGGCTGAATATATTCCGAAGATAGACGGATGCGATGGCATGACAGTCAGGGGCATGGTGCTTCCGGCAGGGAAAAGCAGGGACCTTCCGCCGCTTAGAGGTAAAGGCTTCAGAATAGAAGACGGAAGATATTATTATGCGACGTGTGACGGTAAGGTTGAACTGAATATGGGAAACCTGAACATAACACAGTTTCATACAATTCCGGGGGATGTTGATTTGTCAGTCGGAAATATTGATTTTAAGGGTGACCTTGAAATTATGGGAAGCATAAAAGAAGGCTTCAGGGTGAAAGCCACAGGAAACATCACCGTAAACAAGCTGGTTGAGGCAGCATATGTTGAAGCGGGCAAGGATATTCTTGTAAGAGGCGGAATACTCGGAGGCGGAAAAGCGGTTTTGTCGGCAGGCGGAAACGTATATGCACTTTTTATCGAAAATGCAAAAATAAGTGCAAATAACAGTGTTCAGGCAGATTCAATCGTAAACTGCAAGGTAACGGCATTTAATGACATAAATATTTTCGGAAAGACGTCAACTATTGTGGGCGGAAACCTGAAAGCAAACAGAACCATAAAGACAAAAAGAATCGGAAGTGATTCGGGAACCATGACCGAGCTTACCGTGGGAATTGAGCCGGACGCAGTTGCAACATATACAAGGATGTCAAAAGATCTTTCAGAACTTCAGGAAAAGCTGGCAAAGGTTGAGAAAACCATAGAACTTATGTCGGCAAGGCAGGAGAAGGATGAAAATCTTTTAATGCAGCTTATCAGGACAAAGATAGAATTATCGGCAGAAGTCTTCAAACAGAAATCCATTTATGTTGAGCTGCAGAAGCGTATAGAGATAGGAAAGTATGCTGAAATAATTGCAGAAGAAATAGTATGTCCGGGAGTTATTATAAACATAGACGGTTATACATTAAATGTAAACGACGAATACCGCGAAATAATGTTCCTAAGAAAAGGAGAGAGAATCCTCACCAAAAAAATCCAAAAAGAATAGGTGCGTATACATAATTCGTATTATATGAAATTGTATAAAGCCTGTAGGTATCATAATCTGTTTTTTACTTCATCTTAGGGATTTTGTGAATTTCCTTATGGCATAACCTTTGGATGCAGGTTTGTGTCTTTCATCAGGTCGACAATCCTTGGGGCAGGTTCGTCAGGGACAGACATACTCTCG
>JBGVOL010000115.1:0-2527 GCA_045126475.1 Lachnospiraceae bacterium
TTTTTAACGTACTAACTAGATTAACTCGTTTAAGAGGAGGAGTTCATAATGAACAAGACAGAATTAGTAGCAGCTATGGCAGAAAAAGCTGGATTATCTAAAAAAGATGCAGAAGCAGCATTAAAGGCTTTCACAGAAACAGTAGCAGAAGAATTAAAGAAAGGTGAAAAAATCGCTTTAGTTGGTTTTGGTACATTCGAAGTTTCTGAAAGAGCAGCAAGAGAAGGAAGAAATCCTCAGACAGGCGCTCCTATGAAGATCGCAGCTTCTAAAGCTCCTAAATTCAAAGCTGGTAAAGCTTTAAAGGATGCAATCAACTAAAAGTTGACATCAACTAATTATTGTTGAACATTGAGTGAATTTGCAGGGTAAGTACCTCGGTACTTACCTTGTTTGATTTTCAGGAAAATGTAAGGAGCATTCCTGTAATTCAGAAATAATGCCAATTGAATAAAAAAGAACCTCAAGGTATGATTGAGTTGCATCTTGGCGGATGTAAACAAAACAATCGAAACCGGAGGTTCAAAATGAATTTAACACAGAATGACAAATTAAATCAAGTAACAGCTGACACTTTAGTTGTAGGAGTTGACATTGGCTCTCATGAACATTTTGCCAGAGCCTTTGACTGGCGAGGATTTGAGTTCAGTAAAAGGGCATTTAAGTTTGGTAACACAAGCGTTGGTTTTCTTTCTTTTCTTCGTTGGTTAGAAGAAGTACAGAGTAAAACCGGCATGAAGAAAATCATTGTCGGATGTGAACCCACAGGTTGTTACTGGCTTGGTTTTCAGAAGTTCCTGCAGGACCATGATGTGCTGTTGGTAACTGTAAATCCATACAGCGTAAAGAAATGTAAGGAGCTTGATGATAACAGCCCTGAAAAGAGTGATTTGAAAGACCCCAAGACGATTGCCGGACTGGTAAAAGATGGACGATTTTCTACATCCTATCTTCCGACAGGTGTTTATGCTGAAATCCGTGAGGCTTTTGTATGCAGGGAGCAGATCATGAAGCAGCATGTAAGGCTGTCAAATCAGATACAGGGATGGCTTCAGAAGTATTTTCCGGAATACTTTGAATGCTACAAAGATTGGGATTCTACCAGTGGATTAATGGTACTGGAATACGCACCATTACCACAGGATATCATAAGAATCGGTGCCGGAGGCATCAATGAGATATGGCGGAACGCTAAGGTGCGTGCAGCAGGAATAAAGAGGGCGATGACCCTGGTGGAAGCTGCGCAGAACAGTGTAGGACTTAACGGAGGCGAAGCCGCAAGGCTTGAAATCTGGATACTGGTAAATGACTACATTGCCAAGGCAGAACAGCTAAAACGATTGGATGACTATCTGGCACAGAAAGTAATGGAAGTACCAAATGTGGAGAAACTGCTCGCCATAAAAGGAGTAGGGCTGAGTACCGTAATCGGCTTTGTCGCAGAGGTGGGTGAAATCGGACGTTTCACAGATCCCAGACAGATTCAGAAGCTGGCTGGTTTGGAGATAACCAAAATCAGTTCCGGCAAGAGAAAAGGTCAACCGGGAATCAGCAAGAGGGGCAGATGTAAGCTGCGAAGAGTGATGTATGAGTCGGCAAGATCGCTTATCACATGGAATCCGGCATTTCAGGATGTGTTCCTGTATTACAGGCATCGAGAAAGGAGACCGCTTGGGGGAATGCAAAGTAAGATAGCTGTTGCATGCAAGGCTATCAGAGTGTTCTTCGTGATTTTGCAGACGGGATGTGACTTTGATGAAGAACGGTTCAGAGAAGACATCATCCGACCACAGGCAGCGTAAAGAAAAAATAAAGCACACTGTAACAGTGTACGTCCGCCAAGGTTCAATTGGTGCTGGATTACAGGAGTGCTCTCTAGCAATGACAAAGCAGAGCGAAGCCGCTAAAACATAATTTATAGGGCATGACCCTGTTAAGGAGCAGGAGCGGCACCCCACTATGGGAAGGCTGGACGAAGGAATTTAGGACTCTGTGCAACTGCATCAGATGATCCTGTTAGACATGAGAGGTTAGCAGCCATAGGAAGAAAGGGACATGGGATTCGCCTTCATAAAAAGGATGACGTTTTATTTCGTGTACCTTTCTGACCGGAAAATGAGTACTTTGAACCAGAAAAGATACAGTTTTCGCCCATATAAAAGAGCAAAGTCATTGTTGTAACTTTTAAACCAATTGTATAAAGTCCCTAAAATAAAGGGATTTTTGTGCAAAATAAATAAGAAAGTATAGAGAGTAATTATGCAAAAATATCGTAAAAGGGAATATCAAGGGGATAATTTTAGACAGGCGATCAAGCATACCACGCTGCATTATTTAAAACGAATGGTGTTTAGTGGTTTTTTGATAACGGCATTACTGTTGCTGGCCCAATTTATACTTTTGTTTTCCGGTTTTTTCTGGCTGGACAGTTTTGCAAAAATTTATTACGAAGGATCAGTTATTTTGGCTCTTATCTGTATGGTTTTTATCATAAACGATGATAGTAACCCAGCGTATAAGATTGCTT
>JBGVOL010000116.1:0-12002 GCA_045126475.1 Lachnospiraceae bacterium
TCCTTTGTACTTTTAAGCATTACTTTCATTTTTTTATGCAATACACTTTTTCCCAGATAAAGTCTCTTTGTAATAATAATTTACCATAGTTTATCAAAATTTCTTTTTTATGAAAAATATATACAAAAATGATTTTAACCCATTGTAAAGGAATCCTCTTTTTTGTTTAAACAATTCAGAAAAATGAATTCACCTTGGAGCATATTCCTTTTTCCTCCCACCATGTCACAGCCCCAACTCATAAAAATTGGTATAATTTTGGTATAAAAACACCTCTTCAAACTCCCGCAACCCCCAATTTTCCTAGCCTTTTCCAGAAAAGCAACTTCCTGCCGTGACAGATGAAAAGAATTTTTATCATTGTTGTTATTCTCCTTGTTTTGACATGAAATATTCTGTTTTGCAGGAGGGGTCCTAAAACCCCTCCTGTCTTCTCTGTTTTCTCATTTCTCTGCGCTTGATGGCCGCTTCATATTCCATCTTCTGTTCCTCTGTTTCTGGAATGATTTCAGGAACAGGTAGTGGTTTGCCGTCTTCGTCAATGGCAACCATAACGAAATATGCACGGTTGATTACGCGGCGGACTCCGTCAAGGTCTTCTGTGTAGGTGTCTACGCGGACTTCCATGGATGTTGTGCCTGTGAATGTTACTTTTCCGACCAATACAACCATCTGACCGGCATAAACAGGTGCTTTGAACTGGAGATTGTCAATAGCGGCTGTTGTTATGTTGGCGTTGCAATGCCTTCTGGCAACAATTCCGGCAAGCTCATCAATCCACCTTAGAAGCTCACCGCCAAAAAGTCGGCCGTAATGATTCATATGTGCAGGTCTTATTAAATACTGTTGTTCTGTAAGTGAATCTGATACTTTTTTACTTGGTCTCATTTTTTAATTCCTCTCATTTTGTATAAAAATCAATATCAATCGGTCAGGAAAAGGATGATGGCTAAAAACAGCCTAAAAATACTATCCCAGATAAGCCTTCAACAGCTTAAATGTATTCTTTATACCGTCAACATGAGTTCTCTCATAGCCGTGTGAAGCGTACACACCGGAACCGATAAGACCGTGGCGGATATCGTAGCCGGAGGTGAGGGCAGCATCGGCGTCTGAACCATAAAACGGATAGACATCAACAGCAAAATCAATTTTGTTATCCTTTGCAGCCTTTATAAGATTTGTTACCACGTCATAGTTGTAAGGTCCGCGGCTGTCCTTAGCACAGATGCTTACCTGATATTCCGTACATGAAAGGCCGTTGCCAACACAGCCCATATCTACGGAAATAACCTCAGTCACGCCGTCAGGGATGGAAGCAGAACCGCCATGGCCAACCTCCTCATATACTGTAATGTGATGATAGATTTTTCTGTCAGTGGTAATGTTGTTTTCTTTTAAATATTTAGCATAGCCAAGAAGAATACCTACGCTGAGCTTGTCATCAAGGAAACGGCTCTTTAAGAAACCTGATTTTGTGAGAACGGTTCTTGGGTCAAATGCAACGATATCACCGGCCATTATGCCAAGCTTCTCAGTGTCTTCCTTTGAATGAACATTTTCGTCGATGACAACCTCCATTGCAGGAAAGCTTCTTGAAGTGCTGTTGTATTCACCATTGACATGAATTGAAGCATTGTCAAGCTGGAGAGTACCCTCGTATATACCGTCAAATCTTGTGATTATTCTGCAGTTTTCAGTCTCGGCATTGTTGGCATTCATTCCGCCGATTGGGGAAATGCGAAGATTACCGTTACCCTTTATCTCAGTTACAATACCGCCAAGAGTGTCGATGTGAGCCTCAAGAAGAACGGCATCCTTGCTGTTATTGCCACCGATATCAACAAGAATTCCGCCTTTTACCGTGAGTTTAGGCTTATAGCCTAAGGCCTTATACTCAGCCATTACATATTCGGCAACCTCCTTAGTGTAGCCGGAAGGACTGTCGATACTCAATATTTTCTTTGTCTGCTCAACTATATAGTCTACATATTTATCATTCTTTTTATTAGCCATAACAACCTCCATTAAATAATCATATGTAATATAATAGCAGACAAAAAGAAAAAATCAATTGAACAAATGAAGATTTCAATGTAAAATTATCTTTAGCTTACTATTCACAGATGAAAGCACTGTGAATAACAACGACAGCATGAATGCGCAACAAAGAAAGAAGGTAAAAATATGTCAGAAAAATATGATGAACTCATTAATTATGTAAAGGATATTGAAGTATACAATAATGCATGCACGGTATTGTCGTGGGACATGGAGACTACAACTCCTCAAAACGGAATCGATACCATTGTTAATACAATGGGAATCTTATCAACCAAGGCTTTTGAGATGTCTACATCGGAGAAGATGGAGCAGATGTTAAACGGACTCATGTCAGAAGAAGAGTCTGAGAAGCTTGATGAGCTTCAAAAAGCTGTTGTAAAGGAAATGAAGAGAAGTTTTGATGAGAACAAGAATGTTCCGGTTGATTTCTATACGGAGTACAGCATGCATATTGCCAAGGCGCAGAATGTGTGGCAGAACGCCAAGAGAAACAATGATTATGAGTCTTTTAAACCTTATCTTGAGAAAAATATTGAAATGACTAAAAAGCTCTACAACTACATGAAGGGCGAGGGAAAAGGAAATTATGACAGCATGCTTGATGATTACGAGCGTGGCATGAACATGGAAGTCATTGATAAACTTTTTAATGAACTGAAAGGAGAGCTTATACCGCTTGTAAAGGCTATCTCACAAAAGCCGCAGCCGGACAGAAGCAAATTCACAAGAAAATGTCCTGCCCATAAGCAGAAGGAATTTTGCAGATATCTTCTTGAGTATATCGGATTCAACATGGAATCGGGCGTTATGGCAGAGAGCGAGCATCCTTTTACATCAAATGTTGACAGAAATGATGTCAGAATCACAAATCATTATTATGAAAATGATTTCCTTAATGCAGCTTTCAGCGTGATTCATGAAGGAGGTCATGGTATTTTTGAACAGAACTGCGATGAGAAGTATGATCATACGCCATTTGAGGGATGCAGATATATGGGACTTCATGAGAGCCAGTCACGCTTTTACGAGAATATACTTGCGAGAAACATTAATTTCTGGAAACCTGTAATGCCAAAGCTCTATGAAATTTTCCCTGAATTTTCGGATATTACCTTAGAGGAATTATACAGAGAGGTAAACCGTGTGCAGAACGGATTTATCCGTGTTGACAGCGACGAGGTCACATACTGCTTCCATATTATTTTAAGATATGAGCTTGAACGTGAGATGTTCAACGGCAATGTATCGGTGGATGAGCTTCCGAAGCTGTGGGCTGACAAGATGGAAGAATATCTTGGCATACGACCTGAAACCGACGATAAAGGTGTACTGCAGGATACACACTGGGGTGGCGGAATGTTCGGATATTTCCCTACATATCTTCTGGGTTCAATCTATGACGGAATGTTTTTGGAAAAGATTGAGGAAGAGCTGGGGGATATAGATACAATCCTTGCAGAGGGACGCATAAAAGAGATAACATCATGGCTTAATGAAAATGTACACAAATACGGAAGCTACAGAGAGCCGATGCAGGTTATTTCACAGGTTTGCGGCAAAGAATTGTCGGTTAAACCTCTTATAAAGTACTTCAAGGAAAAATATACAAAAGTATATGACTTATAAAAACAATAGCATATTTCAACGCAACAGTTAATATTAAAACCACAGAAATAAACTCGTAATGTTTGGACAATAAAGACATGCCAAACGTCACGAGTTTATTTTTTAGTTAAAAAACAAATAGTCATAACTTGTACCAAGTGACATATATTGCATATATAAGGAGGTTGGACATGGATAATACAGTAATCAATGTGCTGCCGACAGGTTTTAGAAAATACCTGAACATAATAAATACCGATGGAGTGGAGGAGGTAAGGCTTCGGACGGATAAGAATGCAATATTGTATTTTGCTGCGGATAAGGGAGAGTTTGTGACTGATTACATAGTGACAAGAGAAGATATAAAGGAGTCATTGGAGTATATCACAACATTTTCATTGTATGCATATGAGGAGGATGTGAAGGAAGGTTTTATAACAGTAAGAGGAGGACATCGTGTGGGGCTTGCAGGAAAGGTTGTAAGGGAAAACGGAAAGATTAAGACAATAAGCAATATATCCTCAATAAATATAAGAGTAAGCCATCAGATATACGGGTGCAGCAATGAAATAGTACCATTTATTGTACAAGACGATTCGGTTTATAATACATTGATTATATCACCTCCCGGCGCCGGAAAGACAACGCTGCTGCGGGATATGCTGAGGCAGTTGTCTGATGTATATAAAAAGAAGGTGGCTCTTGTAGATGAAAGAAGCGAGATTGCTTCGTGTTACAAAGGGATACCGCAAAATGACATAGGACTTCGGACGGATGTGTACGACTGCTGTCCCAAAACCGAGGGAATAATGCTTATGATTAGAGCTATGTCACCACAGATAGTTGCCGTTGATGAAGTGGGAGGCTTATGCGATATTGAGGCAGTTAAGGAGGCGGGGAGCTGCGGATGTCGGGTAGTTGCAACGATTCACGGTGAGAACATTGATGATATTGCCTCCAAATCATACATGAAGGAATGTATAAGGGAAAAATTATTTAAAAGATATATTCTTATACGCAAAGGTGAAAAGAGACAATTCGAGATATACGACGGGGAACTTTGCAGAATTGCCTGAGAAAGGGGATAGATATGTTAAAGTTTATCGGAATTACATTACTGCTTTTATCATCTGCCGCTGTCGGAGCAACATTATCCTATAAAGTCAGGCAGAGGGTGGAGGAAATGATATACATAAAAAAACTTATGGTTATGTTTCGCGGAGAGTTATGCTACAAAAATTCCATGCTGCCTGAAGCGTTTTCCACCGTGGCCGCAAAGGCAAGAACCCCCTACAACATACTCTTTTCGTCCCTTGCAAAAGATACAGAGGAAAATTTCAGCAGGAGTATGGCAGAGGTTTTTTGTGACAATGTGGACAAAGTCCTCGCGGGAGCCACATATTTAAAGGAGAATGATTTAAAGAATTTAAAGGAAGTCGGTGAGACACTGGGATATCAGGATCAGAAAATGCAGATATCAAACATTGATTTGTACATTGACAGGTTGTCTGCGTGCATAGAAGAGGATAAAGAAAAAATGGGAGAACAGGTAAAAGTTTACAGGACACTTGCCATGATGACAGGTGTTATGCTGGCCATAGTTCTCTTGTAGAAAGCAAGGAGGATACAGAGTGGAGGTAAGTTTAATATTTAAAATTGCGGCAGTGGGCATTCTTGTCTCGGTAATAAGCCAGATATTAAAACAGAGCGGCCGGGAGGAGCATGCCTTCCTGGTCAGCCTCGCAGGACTAATACTTGTATTATTCTGGATAGTACCGGTAATATACGACCTATTCGATACAATAAAGAATTTATTTATGTTGTAGGGGAGGCAGCGATGAGCTTTTTCGGATTTGCCGTCATTGCGGTGATATCAGCCCTTATGGCTGTGTATTTCAAATCAATAAAATCAGAATACGGCCTGTTTATATCCCTCGGCATATGCATTCTGTCAATGATATTCGCAGTGTCCAAGCTAAAGTACTTTGTGGAGATAATAGAGACAATACGCCTATATATCGGACTTGATATGGTGTACATAGAGATAATTCTTAAGATTATCGGAATATCATATGTGGCAGAATTTGCATCTGATGTATGTAAGGATTGCGGCTATTCGTCCATGGCAAACCAGATTCAGGTGGTGGGAAAACTGACGGTTCTATGTATAAGTATGCCTGCCATATTGACACTTTTGGAAACAATAAACGGCATTCTGGGGGAGTGATACATATGAGGCCACGCACAAAAAAATATAAGATAATGTTTTGCATAGCGGCAACAATACTGATGACGGTATCATGCAGCACAAATGTAAGAGCAGAGGAAATCGATACATCGGATTATGATTTTGAAGGAATAGATGATGTGCTGGAAAAGTCGGATTACAGCGGTGAATCCTTCTCGGATATGGTTGAAAAGCTTTTAAGCGGTCAGTCGGAAGGGGTGTTTATTGATATATTCAAACTTGCGGGAGACAAGCTGTTTGGAGAGATAAATTATAATAAGCAGGCCATTGTGAGAGTTGTCCTTCTTGCAATTGCGGCGGCACTTTTGTCGAAACTTTCGGTAATGTTTGTAAACAGCAAAATGTCTGATATGGGATTTTTTTCGGTATACACAATACTTATGATTGTACTAATAGCAGCTTTTGCGGTAAATACGAAGGTTGCGGTGGATATAGTGGGGCTGCTTCTTGACTTTATGAAATGTCTGATACCGGCATTCTTTCTGGCAGTGGGGGCAGGAAACGGCGTAACTGCTGCCATGGGCCTGTATGAGATTGCCCTTGTATCCATTATGGCAGTTGAGTATCTTATTCTCAATTTTGTGATACCGGCCGTAAGCGTATATGTAGTTATACTTATTATCAACAATATTCTTGACGAGGATTATCTGTCAAAGTTTGCCTCTGTTGTGGAGACAATTATAGAATGGGCAATAAAAATGATTCCCACAATTGCCCTTGGAATCAATCTTATCGGCAGCATAGTTCTTCCAAGTGTAGATTATGCCAAAGCCAAAGGATTCAGAAAGATATTCGGGCTTATACCGGGCATTGGAAATAGTCTTGATTCTTTTGTGGACATAATGTCCGGTTCAGGTTCCCTTATTAAGAATGCCATAGGTGGGGCGGCACTTGTGATAATAATCATTCTTGTGGCAGTGCCGGTTATAAAGCTCCTTGTTTCGTGCATGATGTATAAAATCGCAGCGGCTATAGTGCAGCCTGTATCGGACAAGCGTGTTACGTCATCGGTGGAGGTTATGGCAAAGGGTGCAAATATGTTATACAGGATTCTTCTGTCATGCGGTCTGTTATTCTTTCTGACAATAGCTATTGTATGCATAGGAACAGGACGGTGACACATGGAACAGTTACTTTTATATATAAAAAATATAGGCTTCTTTTTAATACTTATGTCCATTGTATGCAATGTTCTGCCTGATAACGGATATAAGAAGTATTGCCGCCTTTTTTGCGGAATGGTTCTTGTTCTGCTTGTCATTAATCCGTTTAGTGAATTTTTAAATTACGACGGCGACATAAAAGACATATTTATAAATAATACTTACAAGTCACAGCTTATGGAAATAAAAAATCAGTTAAGGGAACAGGAACAGTCAATAGACAGCATGGTGACGTCAGAGTATGAGGATGCGTTGTGCCGCCACCTTTCCGGTTATGCATCGGAGGCAGGGCTGTATCTTGTGGATGTATTGGTGGAATTGGAAAATCTTGATAACGGAGGTGATATATACATAAGCAGTCTCACGCTTTTTGTTACGGATGATAAGTCTGTCTATGACAAATATGCCGATGAAAGCACTGATAACATTGCAGATATTGAAATAAAAAAGATAGTAATCGGAGAAGAGAGAGAAACGGATAACAATATGAATCCCAGAGCATTGCAGCTTATGCACAGTGTGGCAGAATTTCTCAACCTTGAGGAAAACAGGGTCATTATAGAGATAGTGTAAATGAGGTGCCTATGAATCAGAAAAAAATAAAATTGGATTTTACAAACATTAAAAAAATAGTAAAGACGATTACCATTGATAAATGGCTTCTTATGGGGGCTGCGGGAATAGTGCTGGTATTGTGCAGTGACAGCTGCCGGTCTTCGTTTAGTGATAAAGATGGGAAGGAGAACATTACCGGTAATAGTAATGCATATTCATCGGTCTCGGAGAATACAGATACAGATGTAGATGCATATGTTGAAAAACTTGAGAAAAGGCTTGAAGATATGCTCTGTTCCGTGGAAGGGGCAGGAAAGGTAAAGGTGATGATTACCCTTAAAAGTACTTCAAAGAAGGAGATTCTCACGGAAGAACCATATACGGAAAAAAGAATTTCTGAGGATGACGGTGATGGCGGAAGCCGTGATACATATGAGAAAAGTCAGGATTATAATGTGATTTTTCAGGATAATGCAGACGGAGGAACCATACCGTTTGTTGTGTCGGAATCCAGCCCAAAGGTCGAAGGTGTGGCTGTTATAGCGGAGGGAGGGGACAGCCCTGTCGTAAAAGAAAAAATAACTAACATAATTAAGGCATTATTTGGCATAGAGATAAATAAAATAGCAGTAGGAAAAATGAAATGAAGCGTAATGCTGGAAGTGAGGATGTGTGAAAAGGATATTTAAAAAAAATCAACTGATTATCACGGCACTGGCAGCTCTTATAGCTGTTGCAGGCTACTTAAACTACACGGAAAAGAATGTGGATGACAAAACAAAGGAGGCTTCAGCCAAAGAAAATACTGAAAAACCCGGAGAAAAAACCGATGTATCGGAAAACGGAAATAATGAAAATACAGGAAATGATAGCATAAGCCCTGTGGGAAGCGGGGATATTGAGAGTAATGACCAGGATATTGAGGGCACACCCGGCGAAGCCATTTTTGTAAACGCGTCCGGTACAATTGATTTTATCGTTGAGGCAAAAATGTCTAAGGAGTATGCAAGGGTGACTATGGAGGAGTCATTGCAGAAAATCATAACAAATGCAGAACTGTCTGAGGATGAGAGAAAGGCCGCTGTGGACAGAATGGTTGAGATAACGGAAGTATCTGAGCGTGAGATGGCTGCAGAAAATCTTATTATGGCAAAGGGTTACTCTGATGTTGTGGTAACCATGACTGATGATTACGTGGATGTAATAATTGCAGCTTCAGAGATGGACAGTGTCACAAGGGCACAGATAGAAGATATAGTTAAAAGGAAGATGGAGGTCGATGCAGATAAGATTACAATCAATGTCATAGATACCAAAACAAACGAATAAAGTTACATAAAATTTCGATTGCATTTATATGTATTATTGGGTATAATTATGTCAATAATATTCGTAGTGCGGAGGTAAATAAAAGTGGAAAATAACAATAATATCGGAACAGTTCAGATAGCAGATGACGTTGTAGCCATAATTGCGGGACTTGCGGCGACAGAGGTTGATGGTGTTGCCTCAATGGCAGGAAATATCACAAAGGAGATTATCTCAAAGCTTGGAGTTAAGAATCTCTCAAAGGGCGTAAGAGTCAATGTGTCTGAGGGAAGCGTATCTGTAGAGGTTGCACTTAACATTGATTACGGATACAGCGTACCTGAAGTGTCAGCCAAGGTTCAGGATAAAGTTAAGGGAGCCATTGAAAACATGACAGGACTTAACGTTGCTGAGGTTAATGTAAGAATTGCCGGAGTAGCTTTAGAGAAATAAATCAAGAAGTGCTTTTAAAATTGAACAACTTATAGTAAAATAGGAGTATCTATGTAATTATAGGTGCTCCTTTATTGTTTAGGAGTACGTTTTAGAAGAAGAACGGAAGGATATGGACCATGACAAGAAGAGAATTGAGAGAGAATACCTTTATTATGCTGTTTCATAAGGAGTTTTATGATATTTCCGAGATGGAGGAGCAGTGCAGGCTCTATATTGAAAAACTTGCACCGATGAGTGAGAAAGACGAGAAATATATATGTGGAAGGGTATTTGATATTATCTCTAAGATTGATGAGATAGATAAGGATATCGATGAGGCTTCAGAGGGATGGAAGATTTCCCGTATGAGCAAGATTGACCTGACAATTATGAGACTTGCATACTATGAGATGCGTTTTGATGAGACTGTACCAATGCAGGTGGCCATAAATGAGGCAGTTGAGATTGCAAAGATATATGGTGGTGACAATTCACCGTCATTTATCAACGGAATTTTAGGAAAGTTGGCGAAAAATGGCAAGTGTATATAGTGTAGGGCAGGTGAACGCCTATATTAAGCACATGTTTGAGGAGGATTTTGCCCTGAATAATATATATATCAAGGGTGAAGTTTCAAATTGCAAATATCATACATCGGGACATATATATTTTACCCTTAAGGATGAATCGGGAGTTATTGCCTGCGTAATGTTTGCGGGAAACAGAAGAGGTTTGTCCTTTAAGCTGACTGAGGGACTTAAGATTACAGCTTTCGGAAGCGTGAATGTGTATGAGAGAGACGGAAGATATCAGCTTTATGTAAAAGAGATAAGGCAGGATGGACAGGGTGACCTGTACAGAAAGTTTGAGGAACTTAAGGCAGAACTTCAGGAAATGGGCATGTTTGATGCATCATACAAGAAACCTATTCCGAAATATGCAACCAGAGTAGGCATTGTTACGGCAAAGACCGGAGCTGCCATTCAGGATATAGTAAACATTTCATCCAGAAGAAATCCTCATGTGCAGTTGTTTTTATATCCTGCCATAGTTCAGGGAAAAGAAGCTGCACCAACTATTGTAAAAGGTATAAAATGTCTTGATGAGATGAATATGGATGTTATTATAGTGGGCCGTGGCGGTGGCTCTCTTGAGGATTTGTGGGCATTTAACGAGGAGATGGTTGCAAGAGCCATATTTATGTGCAATACTCCGGTGATTTCAGCGGTTGGACATGAGACAGATACGACTATTGCAGACTTTGTTGCCGATATGAGGGCACCTACACCTTCGGCAGCTGCAGAGCTTGCGGTGTTTGATTATGCTTCCTACATGGCGGAACTTAAGGGCTTTGAGGATACATTTAAAAGAGTCATGACAACAAGATACAAGGGTACAAGGGACATGCTTTCACAGTATTCCCTCAGGGTAAAACATTGCAGCCCTCAGAACCGTATCAGGATAAAGAGGCAGGAAATTGATGATGTGTTGAGCCGCATCCGTGACCGTCTGAGTTTAAAACTGGAGAGAAAAAGAAATGAACTTGGAATTGCGGCAGAAAGGCTTCAGGGCTTGTCTCCGTTAAACAAGTTAAAAAGCGGTTATGCATTTGTGAGAGAAGACAGAACCGGTGTACCTTTAAAGTCTACAGATCAGATAAAAAAGAATGATGTAATAGATATTTATCTTGTTGACGGGCAGATAAAGGCCGGTGTTACGGATATAATAAAAAGAGAGGCCGGATATATGAGCGGCGGAAGGTGAAATGAAAATGGAAGAAGAAAAGAAAACCCGCAGACGGAAAGAAGAAAATAAAGAAGATAATATGACAATAGAGCAGGGGTTTGAAAAACTGAACGAACTGCTTCGCCTTATGGAATCCGAGGATACGGGACTGGAGGATTCTTTTGACTTATATCAAAAAGGCGTTGAACTTGTAAAAACATTAAACGGAAAACTGGACAAAGTAGAGGGTAAACTCACAGAAGTCGATTGCGATAATGAATAGGGGAAGATATGGATTTTAAAGATGAGTTATTGGAAAAAACAGAATATGTAAATAATGTGTTAAAGGAGTATATGCCGGCAGAAGAGGGGCATCAGAAGGAAATCTTTGAGGCCATGAATTACAGCATAAATGCAGGGGGAAAGCGCCTTAGACCAATATTTATGATGGAGTCGGCAAAGCTTTTTGGCGGATGTGAGGACGATGTTAAGCCTTTTATGGCAGCATTGGAGATGATTCATACTTATTCACTTGTCCATGATGATTTGCCGGCTATGGATAATGATGATTACAGAAGGGGAAAACTCACAACCCATAAGAAATACGGACATGCCATGGGTATACTTGCAGGTGACGGACTGCTCAATTATGCATTTGAGACGGCGGCAGATGCGGTGGCTGTGTCTGAAGATAAAGTGAGGTCATCAAAGGCGTTGCAGATTCTTGCGAAGAAGGCAGGCGCTTACGGTATGATAGGCGGACAGGTTGTTGATGTTGAACTTACGGGAACCGCCATAACAAAAGAACAGCTTGATTTTATATATGAGAAGAAGACCTCTGCACTCATTGAGGCTGCATTTATGATTGGTGCAGTTCTTGCAGGGGCATCTGACAGTGA
>JBGVOL010000117.1:0-35783 GCA_045126475.1 Lachnospiraceae bacterium
ACTACAACCACGGAGGTCCATGAATATAAAATAGCCTCTTGAATAAAGAGGACTCACATGATAATCTTTTCATAGGCAGTGACTTCCTTTGTATTCAGTTTTGGTCTAGTCAACTTAAACTATAAATACTTTCCAAGGAAGTTTCAACTGCCTTTTTGTTTTTAGATAAAAGAATCGCTGCAACCACAACCTTGGCAGGCTGTCGCGCAGCGACTTAGTTCAACAGAAATTTATTATTCACTCCCGCAGATAATTGCGCATGGACTTCAGTGCATTTTTTTCAAGTCTGCTGACTTGGGCCTGGCTTATGCCCACTTCTTCGGCGACTTCCATCTGGGTTCTGCCTTTAAAGAAACGTAAGTCAATGATATGCTTTTCACGTTCCGGAAGACGTTTAATGGCTTCATTTAAGGAGATTTCTTCAACCCAGTTTTCCTCACGGCTTTTTTTGTCACTAATCTGGTCGAAAACATACAGGGTATCACCGCCGTCTGTGTATACAGGTTCGTATAGTGATACAGGGCTTTGTATGGCATCAAGGGCAGTGACAATTGATTCGGGATCAATACCAATCTCGTCTGCAATTTCACAAAGAGAAGGTTCTTTCTGATTCTTTTTTGTAAGGTATTCTTTTGCATAGATAGCTTTGTAGGCAGTATCTCTCAGTGAACGTGAAACACGGATACTGTTGTTATCTCTTAAGTATCGGCGTATTTCTCCTATAATCATTGGTACGGCGTAAGTTGAAAATTTAACGTTCAGGGTTCTGTCAAAATTGTCCAATGCCTTTATGAGGCCGATGCAGCCAATCTGGAAAAGATCATCGACATTTTCGGACGAATTGCCAAACCGCTGAATAATGCTTAACACAAGTCGGAGATTTCCGTTTATGAATAAATCGCGTGCTTCTTTATCACCCTGTTCAATTCTGTCGAAAAGGGCTTCTTTTTCTGCATTTGTAAGAATAGGCAGTTTGCTGGTGTTGACACCGCATATTTCGACTTTATATATTGACATAAAAATCCTGCTCCTCTCAAAAACATTTACTTGAATTTATAAGTAGATGTTTTGCTAAAAGAGAGGGAATTATACTGTATAATCAACAAATAAAAAAAATAAAACCCCTTGACAAAGAAAGTTTTAAAAACGTATAAAAACTAGAGAATATCAGTATGGATTTTTTCATAGATTTATGTTATTATAAAGAATAGTTGTAGTTTGAATCGTAGTAAAAATTTGCATATATATGCATGCGGAATGTGTCGGTAATGGCAACAGGGAAAGGCGGGAGATAATATGGCAACACCACATAATCAGGCTGAGAAAGGGCAGATAGCAAAGACAGTGCTTATGCCGGGAGACCCGTTAAGGGCAAAATTTATTGAAGAGACTTTTCTCGAAAATGTTACACAGTTTAATTCGGTGAGAAATATGTTCGGATTTACGGGAACATACGATGGAGTCGAAGTTTCTGTTATGGGTTCGGGAATGGGAATGCCATCCATAGGAATATATTCCTATGAGCTTTTTACACAGTACGGCGTTGAGAATATTATAAGAATAGGTTCAGCAGGCTCATATTGTGAAGAGGCAAAGGTATATGATGTAGTTCTTGCTACAGAGGCTTACTCAGAGTCGTCATTTGCAAGGACACAGAGCGGTTATGATAAAGATAAGACATATCCGTCAAAAGAACTCAACGATGCACTTAAGAAAAGTGCAAAAAGCCTGGGAATACCACTGCATGAGGGATGTATACACTCGTCAGATGTATTTTACAGGGAGGGTGACGGAAGTTACTTTAAGACTCTTTACAATGACAAAGGATGTCTGGCGGTGGAGATGGAGAGCTTTGCATTATTTCACAATGCAGCGGTACTGGGAAAGAATGCAGCGTGTCTTGTGACTATTTCAGATTCGTTTGTGTCAAGTCAGATTACAACAGCGGAGGAGAGACAGAAATCATTCACTGACATGATGAAGATAGCACTTGAAACAGCCCGTACATTTTCGTGAAATGAAACGAAAAATTTGTCATATTTAAACATAGTGAGGAGTATATATGAATATAAGGGAAAAACTTGAGCAATGTGAAGACATGACATTAAGCGAATATGCCGCTCATAGCAGAGAATCTCTGGGAAGAGACCGTTTTGAGGAGCAATGTGACATGAGAACGGTATATCAGAGAGACAGGGACAGGATTATACATTGTAAGGCATTCAGGAGATTAAAACATAAGACACAGGTTTTTCTTGCACCGGCAGGTGACCATTACAGAACAAGACTCACACATACATTGGAGGTGTCACAGATTGCCAGGTCAATATCAAAGGCACTGAGACTTAATGAGGACTTAACGGAAGCAATAGCACTAGGACATGACCTTGGCCATACACCCTTTGGACATGCAGGGGAAAGAGCGCTAAATGAAGTCTGCAGTCTGGGATTTGCCCACTATGAGCAGAGTGTAAGAATTGTAGAGATACTGGAAAAGGATGGAGCAGGTCTCAATCTTACAAAAGAAGTGAGAGACGGCATACGGAATCACCGCACTTCAGGAAATCCGTTTACTCTGGAGGGGAAAGTAGTACGGCTGTCAGATAAGATAGCATACATAAATCATGATATAGACGATGCCATAAGGGCAGGGATTCTGACGGAACGTGATATCCCTAAAATGTATTCTGATGTTCTCGGAAATTCCACAAAGGAGCGTCTTAATGGTCTTATCCGTGATGTGGTAAATAACAGTATGGACAGGGATGACATCTGTATGTCAGAGGAGATTCATGAGGCTATGAGAGGTCTGAGGCGGTACATGTTTGAGAATGTGTATAAGAATCCTGTTGCAAAAGGACAGGAGTATAAGGCAGAGAGCATGTTAAAGAGCCTTTACGAATTCTATCTTAGTCATCAGGACAGGATGCCGGAGGAATTCATTCACCTGATAAAGGATTTGGGCGAAAAGCCGGAGAGGGTTGTATGTGATTACATTTCGGGAATGAGCGACCAGTATTCGGTATCGAAATTTGAGGAAGAGTTTGTTCCTAAGTTTTGGAAAATTTAGGGATATGTGAAAGATAGAGAGGACATCATGTATTATTCAGACGATTTGATTGAGGAGATAAGAAGCAGAAGTGATATTGTAGATGTGATTTCACCCCATGTGAAGCTTACAAAAAAGGGAAGTACCTATTTCGGTCTTTGTCCGTTTCACAATGAAAAATCACCTTCATTTTCGGTTACGCCGTCAAAGCAGATGTATTATTGCTTTGGCTGCGGTCAGGGTGGAAATGTATTTACATTCATTATGAAATACGAGAATATGACATTCACGGAAGCTGTGAAATACCTTGCCGACAAAGCAGGAGTAAGTCTTCCGGAACAGGAATATTCGGCAGAGGAAAAGAAGAAAGCTGACATCAAGTCAAAGCTTCTGGAGATTCATAAGGAAGCAGCAATGTATTATTATCATCTCTTGAGGAGCGAAAAGGGACAGCGGGCTTATGAGTATCTTAAGGGAAGAGGTCTGTCCGATGAGACCATTAAAAATTTTGGTTTAGGCTACTCAAGTAATTACAGTGATGATTTGTACAGATACATAAAAAGTAAAGGATATACGGATGATGTACTGAAGGAGAGCGGTCTTTTTACATTTTCCGAAAAAGGCGTTTACGACAAATTCAATAATCGTGTAATGTTCCCTATTATGGACATAAATAACAGGGTAATCGGATTCGGCGGCAGAGTCATGGGTGACGGAAAACCAAAGTATCTTAATTCACCGGAGACAATACTTTTTGACAAAAGCCGGAATCTTTACGGCATGAATATAGCAAGAAGTTCTAAGAAAAGAGGAATACTCATATGTGAAGGATATATGGATGTTATTTCACTTCATCAGGCCGGATTTGATAATGCAGTGGCATCCCTTGGAACGGCACACACACCGAGGCAGGCATCGCTTATAAAGCGGTATACTGACGAGGTATATCTTACATTTGACAGTGACGGTGCAGGTGTTATGGCGGCACTTAGGGCAATTCCTATGCTCAAGGCATCAGGATTGAATATAAAAGTAATCGACATGAGGCCACATAAAGATCCCGATGAATTCATAAAAGCTCTTGGCGCGGAAGAATATCAGAAGCGAATTGACAAGGCACGCAACAGCTTCATGTATGAGATAGATAAGATGAAGGAAAGTATGGATATAACTGAGCCGGAACAGAAGGCAAAATTTTATGGAAATGTGGCAAAAAAACTTCTTGAATTTTCGGACGAGCTTGAGAGAAATGTATATATTGATGCGGTAAGCGAAGAATTTATGATACCGAAAGACAGCCTCATTAAAAGTGTAAACAGAATGGCACTTACTTATGAACCTGAAAAAAATAAGTATGAAGAAGGGTATAAAGAGAAAGACTATAACTCTGAGGGGAAAAAGCAGGTGAAAGATGACGGCGTAAGGGCAGCACAGAAAACACTTATCACATGGCTTATAGATGACCCGCAGTTATACGGAAAAGTAAAACATGTAATTACAAAGAAAGACTTTATAGAACCACCGTTTAACATTGTGGCAGACATGCTGTTTGACCAGCTTGAGAACGGAACGGTAAATCCGGCAGGTATTATTAACCATTTTGAAAGTGAGGAGGAGCAGTCGGAAGTAGCAGGGCTGTTTAATACGGGACTTCTGAATGGTATTTCAGATCAGGAAAAGGAAAAAACCTTGAATGATACGATTATTAAAGTTAAGAAGAACAGTATAGATTACAGAAACAGGACGGTGACAGACCTGACGGAACTTCAGCAGATCATGAAGGAACAGAATGAACTGGCAAAGCTTCATATCAGTCTGTGATTGAGCATTAAACAGAGACAGGGAGGAGACTATGGACGAGAACAAGACAACATTTGAAGAATGTCTCGGCAGACTTGTGGAGGCGGCTGCAAGAAATAAAAATGTCATAGAGTATGAAGAAATACAGGGATTCTTTAAGGAAATAAATCTGACATCTGAATTGTATGAGCGGATATTGGACGAGCTTGAAGAAAAAAAGATAGATGTGCTTCGCATAGCAGATGACGATTTGGATGAAATACCTCTCGATGAGCTTGAAGAAAGTGAATTAGAGGCTGAGGAACTTGATATTGAAAAACTTGAACAGGCAGTGCCGGACGGAACAGGTCTGGAGGACCCTGTAAGAATGTATTTGAAGGAGATTGGCAAAGTTCCCCTTCTATCTTCTGAGGAAGAGATAGAACTTGCCAGGAAAATGGAACTTGGAGATGAGATGGCAAAACAGAAGCTGGCAGAGTCAAATCTGAGACTTGTTGTAAGCATTGCCAAGAAATACATGGGCAGAGGATTATTATTTTTAGACCTTATTCAGGAAGGAAATCTGGGGCTCATAAAAGCAGTTGAAAAGTTTGATTACAGAAAAGGATATAAGTTCAGCACCTACGCCACATGGTGGATAAGACAGGCAATAACAAGAGCTATTGCAGATCAGGCAAGAACCATAAGAATACCTGTCCATATGGTTGAGACCATAAATAAAGTTACCAGAATATCCAGACAGCTTGTGCAGGAACTTGGAAGGGAACCGCTTCCGGAAGAGATTGCAAAGGAAATGGACATGCCTGTAGAAAAGGTGCGTGATATATTAAAGGTTGCACAGGAACCGGTATCACTTGAGTCACCGGTAGGTGAGGAGGAGGACAGTCATCTCGGAGATTTTATACAGGATGAAAATATAAAGGCACCGGCAGAAGCAGCTTCGCATATGCTTTTAAAGGAACAGCTTGAGGAGGTTATGAATGACCTTACGGAGAGGGAACAGCAGGTAATAAGGATGAGATTTGGTCTTGAGGACGGTCATCCTCTTACTCTGGAGCAGGTTGGAAGGTATTTTAACGTAACAAGAGAGAGGATAAGACAGATAGAGGCAAAGGCATTAAGAAAGCTTAAACATCCAAGCAGAAGCAAAAAGCTGAAGGACTATCTGGAGTAAAAGAAAGGATAGACGTCTAAGAGTGAAGAATATTCAATTATCAAAAAGGTTAAAATTTGTGGCTGATTTCATTACATCGGGATACGTTCTGGCCGATATTGGAACAGACCACGGATTTATTCCCATATATATGGTGCTTGAAGGAAAAATAACGAAGGCATTTGCAATGGATATAAATGAAGGTCCCCTCGCAAGAGCGGATGAGCATATTAAAGAGGCAGGTCTTTCGGAAAATATTGAGACGAGACTGTCAGACGGTCTTGCGGAATTGCATGAAAATGAAGCAGAAACAATCCTTATTGCCGGTATGGGAGGTGCACTGACAGTAAAGATATTAAGGGAGGGAAAACACGCATTACAGGGTGTAAAGGAACTTGTGTTGTCACCTCATACAGAGGCGGATACAGTGAGAAAATTCTTAAAAGAGACTGATTTTGTTATCGAAAGAGAAGGAATGGTCATTGATGCCGGTAAATATTATGTTGTCATCAAAGCAAAAAGAATGCCGGATGGTGAGGGCAAAGGTGTGTTGTATACAACAGACAAAGAAGATATTCCTGAGGGTGTATCGCCGGAATTGTTCGATATCCTATGTATAAAATACGGCAGAATACTGTTAGAAGATAAGAATAAGGTTCTGAGAGAATTTTTGCTAAAAGAAAAGAATACATATAGTATTATACTGGGTAATTTAGTTAGCAACGCAACAGGAAGTAAGAGAAAGGAAGAGGTAGAGGAAATATTGGCACAGATAAATGCAGCACTGGATATAATATAAGAACGGAAGGGGGAAAGCCGGATGGCAAACTATAAGATTAATGTGTGCGGAGAAGTAAGAGAATATCCTGAGGGTACACAGCTTTTGGAAGTAGCGGAAGAGTATAAGAAATATTATGAGCATGATATTGTACTGGCTATGATGAACAACAAGCTTTGTGAGCTTAATAAGACAATAAAGGAAGATTCTGTTATTAAATTTGTGACTACGGCAGATACATGCGGTAATCAGGCATACAGGCGAAGTGTTACATTACTTATGCTTAAAGCATTTTATGATGTGTGCGGTGAACAGAATATTGAGAAGATAACAGTACAGTTTTCGCTTAGCAAGGGATATTACTGTACCATGAAGGGCAGTATAAAGCTGTCGAAGGATATTTTATATTCCGTAAAAAAACATATGGAGCAGATGGTGTTCCAGAATCTCCCAATTGTGAAGAAAACAATGCCTACGGGAGAAGTAATTGAACGTTTCAAAAAGCATCATATGTATGATAAGGAAAAACTTTTCAGGTTCAGAAAAAGCTCAACAGTAAATGTTTATTCACTTAACGGATTTGAGGATTATTATTACGGCTATATGCTTCCGTCAACAGGATATCTCAAGTATTTTGAACTTTATCCGTATGATGAGGGCTTTGTTATTCAGATGCCGGTGAAGGAAGCACCTGAGGTTGTTCCGCCGTTTCAGCCACAGAATAAGCTGTTTAATGTATTAAAAGATTCTACAAATCTTAGCAGTATTATGGAAATTGACACTGTCGGTTCACTGAATGAGCAGATTGCAAAGGGAAATATAAACGATATTATTCTTGTTCAGGAGGCACTGCAGGAGAAGAAAATAGCCTATATAGCTCATTTGATAAGCCAGAGACCGGATGTAAAGTTTGTCATGATTGCCGGTCCGTCTTCATCGGGAAAGACAACATTTTCCCACAGACTGGCAATACAGTTGAAGACAATAGGAAAGAAAGTTCATACTATCGGTGTCGATGACTATTTCGTGGACAGGGAGCGAACACCGAGAGACAGTGACGGTGAATATAATTATGAGGTGCTGGAGGCACTTGATGTTGAGCAGTTTAACAAGGACATGACAGCTTTAAACAATGGTTTGGAAGTGAGTATGCCGACATTTAACTTTAAGACCGGAAAGCGGGAATACAAGGGAAATACAATTAAGCTGGATGAAGGTGATATACTTGTCATAGAAGGAATACACTGCCTCAATGACAGCCTCTCATATTCACTTGATAAGAACAGTAAATTCAAGATTTATATCAGCGCTCTGACAACTCTTAATATAGATGAACACAACAGAATTCCGACAACAGACGGAAGACTTATAAGAAGAATTGTCAGGGATGCCAGAACAAGAGCTACAAATGCCGAGGAGACAATTGCAAGATGGGCTTCTGTCAGAAAGGGCGAGGAGAACTATATATTCCCGTATCAGGAAGATGCTGATATCATGTTCAACTCAGCACTGGTATATGAGATAAGTGTTTTGAAGCAGTACTGTGAACCGTTGCTTTTCAGTATTCCGGTTACAAGCCCATACCATGCAGAGGCAAAAAGACTTATAAAGTTTATGGACTATTTCATTGGCGTAGGCAGTGACACGATTCCGACAAATTCAATTATGAGGGAGTTTGTTGGCGGAAGCTGTTTTAAAGTGTAGTTTATAATTGACAAAGTAAATGTAAAATGATATAAACTTGTGTGGTGAGTAAGACGGATGGTCGCGGCTGCAGAGACGAAAGGCTGCAGGTGAGGAAAGTCCGGGCTTCATAGGGCAGGATGCCAGATAACGTCTGGTGGAGGTGACTCTAAGGAAAGTGCAACAGAAATATACAGCCTTGACCTGAATTTCTTTGAAATTCAGGTCCGGGTAATGGTGGAATGGCAGTGTAAGAGACTACCGCCTGGTTGGTAACAAACAGGGCATATGTAAACCCCATCCGAAGCAAGACCGAACAGAAAGCATAAGGTGGCCCGCTTCGCTTTCGGGTAGGTCGCTTGATTCTGGTGGTGACATCAGAACTAGATAGATGACCATCGATAACATAACCCGGCTTATAGTTTTACTCACCATATGACAAAAAGACCGCTGATTTAATCAGCGGTCTTTTGTATGTTACAGATTTGTATATTTTTCTTCGCAGTATTTACATCTGTAAACCTGCTTTACCTCGTCTGTAAGGTAGAATACCTGGTCTAATTCCTGTTCGATAGATGTTATGCATCTTGGATTCATGCATTTTAAAACATTCTTCATTGACTTAGGAAGGGTAAGCTTCTTTTTGTCAACAATCTTTGAATCATGGATGATATTAACAGTGATATTGTGGTCAATGTAACCTAAAATATCAAGATTGATAACATCGATAGGACATTCGATTTTTATTATGTCTTTGCGTCCCATCTTGTTGCTCTTTGCGTTTTTGATAATTGCAACCTGGCAGTCAAGCTTGTCGAGACCAAGATACTTATATATTTCCATTGATTTGCCTGCCTTTATGTGGTCAAGAACAAATCCTTCTTTTAAACTTCCGACATTTAACATATTAGTTCATCCTTTCTGTGTTACTTATCTTCTGTTAATCCAAGAAGAGTCATGATGATAGCCATTCTGACATAGACACCGTACTGAACCTGTTTAAAATATGCTGCACGCGGGTCGTCATCAACTTCAACGGATATCTCGTTTACACGTGGAAGAGGATGAAGGACAAGCATATCTTTATTGGCAAGTGACATTTTCTCCTTGTCCAGAATATATGTATCTTTGAGACGGATATATTCTGCCTCGTTAAAGAAACGCTCTTTCTGAACTCTTGTCATATAAAGAATATCAAGGTCTTTCAGGTTCTCGTCCATGTTAGTTACCTCAACGTAAGGGATATTGTTTGCATCAAGAACATCCTCGCGGATATAGCTTGGAATACGAAGTTCCTTAGGTGAGATAAGTACAAATTTGATATTAGGATAACGTACAAGTGATTTGATAAGTGAATGAACTGTACGGCCAAACTTAAGGTCACCGCAGAGACCGACAGTCAGATTGTCAAGTCTTCCCTTGAGTGAGCGTATTGTCATCATGTCTGTAAGAGTCTGAGTAGGATGCTGATGACCACCGTCACCGGCGTTAATAACAGGGATTCTTGATCTGAGTGATGCGACAGTCGGCGCTCCCTCTTTTGGATGACGCATGGCGCATATATCTGCATAGCATGAAACTATGCGGATTGTATCGGAAACACTCTCACCTTTTGAAGCTGAACTTGAAGAAGCAGATGAGAAACCTAAGACTGAACCACCCAGATTCAGCATGGCTGCTTCGAAACTAAGACGGGTACGGGTACTTGGCTCATAGAACAGAGTCGCAATTTTTTTGCCTTTACATACCTCTCTGTATTTTTCAGGATTCTTTTCGATATCCACGGCTAAATCAAGCAATTTGGCTGTTTCTTCGACTGAAAAATCCAAAGGATTTAATAAATGTCTCATGGGACACATCCTTTCTGCATGAATATGCTTTTTGCTGTGCATATTTTAATACATTATGTCACAAAAATCAATGTAAATAAAAAATAAGTCACATGATTATTTTTGACTATTTACAAAAGACTAAATATAGGGTATGATAATTACATCTTTATTTTAAATCAAAGTTGTTTGCAGATAACCCCAATCTTTTCTGTAAATCATTATTTATCCACATTTTTGCCTCTTTAGTGTATGGAAGAGGAGGACAAATGAATATAGTTTTTTGGAGTAAGGCATCCGGAAAAGGAGCTACTTCCGGCAACATGCTTGCGGTGAGTATAATGTCATCACTTGTGTACTCTGTAAAAGGAATTCTGGTGCAGTTAGACTATTGCAGCAGAGCTATTGATGATGTTTTCAATAACAGAAAACAGACTAATCTCATTATGGAAGAATATGCTTATTATAATCAAAAGGGAATTGATGAGCTTTTGGACAAGAATCAGATGAAGGAGATAGATGTCTCTGATGTCAGGGACAACATAATTCCTGTTAAGAATACATATATGAGCTACCTTCCGACATCCAAAAGAATAAGGTCAGGCGTCAATGAAAAGGAGATAGTATCAGCATCCAAAACACTTATGAGCCTGTTAAATCAGGCAGGACAATACAATTTTATTGATTCTGTAAACGGTGACAGACCTGTTTCAAGGTCGCTTATAAAGAATGCAGACGTAGTCGTCATAAATATCTGTCAGGGAATGAACATTGACGATATTGTGAAGGATAAAGCGCTGATGAAAAAGGCTGTTTTCCTTGTGGGCAGATATGATGAGAATTCCAATGAAAATGTTGCAGGCATAAGGAAAAGGTATGGAATTGAAAAGGATTCCATAGGAGTTATTCCGTATAATATAGGCTTTCATGATGCTATTGAGGAGGGAAAAGTTGTCCCATATCTTATAAAACATATTTCTGCGCGACGTACAGACGAGAATTTTGCTTTTATTAACAGTGTATTCAGGTCAGCCGGCATGGTTTTGAGAAAGGCGGGATTTGATGAGAGACTCAATGATGTGCGGTAACGTGCCTGACATGGAAAAGCTTGTTGAATATGTCAGTGAGGAGATTAACGGTATTCTTAGAACCAATCTTTATGAGGCAGGTCTTAGTGAGAAAGAGATTGCAGGTCTTAGAAGCAAGAAGAGTGACTTGAGGGATGCACTGAAAAACTGCGGAATAGGCGATATTACTGCAAAGAAATACGTAAAGCAGGTTATAAAGAATATCATTGTTTCAAAGCTTGTTCCGAATGTAGATGACTATGAAAAATACATTCCTTTTAGCAGCTTGGAAAAGCTTAATGCAAGGGATAAGTTTGACATTGTGCTTTATTATCTGGCACGGGAGAAGGGTGATTTGGCCCTCTCAGGCCTTTTGGACGAATATGTGCTTGCCGGAAAAAAGAATATTTACATGTCTGCAGATGTGACGGAAGAAGACATTGACAGGGTTTATGACAATCTTGATATCTACCTTTCGGCAGGTGACAGGCTTGAAATACTTTCCCAGAGAGTGTACAGCCTGTATAAGGGTCTTGGAGTTGTTGATGACATACGTGATATGAAAATTGAAGGAGTGTCGGCAGGTGTTTCGGGAAGGGAAGATGAGTTTAATTCTGTGTGGATTTTGTATAGAGGAATTAATATTCATCTGTCATTTCTAAACTTTGGAAGTGAGAGAGAACTGGAACGTGTATGTATGAATATTTACAGATACGGTTCACCGGGACAGTTGTCAAAGTCAAAGGGATATATTGTCAATGAAATGAAAGACCATTCACGTGTTGTGGTTGTAAGACCGCCATTTGCAGAGAGTTTTGCGTTTTTTGTAAGGAAGTTTAACACCATAGAGAAAAAGGAGATATGTGAACTCATTACAGACAATGGATGGGAAATTGCCGAGGAAGTGCTTAAATTTATAGTAAGAGGTTGTCAGGTAAGTGCAATAACCGGCGCACAGGGTTCGGGAAAAACGACGCTTCTGATGAGTCTTATCGGTTTTATTCCGCCGGCTTATACTCTAAGAATTCAGGAGCAGGCATTTGAACTTCATTTAAGAGATATTTATCCAATGAGAAATATTCTTACTTTCAGGGAAACAGAGTATGTATCGGGGCAGGAAGGACTGGATATACAGAAAAAAACCGATGGAGTTGTAAATATTTTGGGTGAGGTTGCCAGCAATGAGGTTGCAGCATGGATGATTCAGATGTCACAGGTAGGCTCGCTGTTTACATTGTTTACACATCATGCAAAGACTACGGAGAATCTCATTAAATATATGCGAAATGCACTTATCATAAGCGGTAATTTCAATAACGAGGCTATAGCTTTAGAACAGGTGGTGGATGCGGTCAGATTTGATATACATATGGAAAAAGATGTGAACGGACACAGGTACATTGAAAGGATTTCTGAGATTGTTAAAGCCGACAATAATGTGGGTTATGAGATAAGAGATATATTGAAGTATACGGATAAGGGCTATGCAATCTCCGGCAATTTATCGAAAAATGTCAGGAATGATATAATAAAGCATTTAGATAGGGAGGACAGAGATAAGTTTGATGAGCGGTTTAATATATAGAGTCAGCAGGTCATTTTTTCTTACGGCGGACATAGTAAGAAGACTTGAAGGCAGAATAACCATTCTATATCCGTCTACAAGGCAGGCAGTTATAAAAAAAGTGAGTAGTCAGCTCATAAGAATATATATTATTGCTGTGCTTACCATATGTATCTTATTTATGTTTGCTGATATTTCTTTATACTTTTGTGTTGTTGCAGGCATAACAATCTATGTGGTTGCCAATTCTTCAGCATACAGGGGAATTGACAGGCTGGAAACGAAATTGCTGCATCAGATGATAGAATTTATCGAAACTGTGAAATTCAGGTTTCAGTTTGACGGAATGGTTGAGGAGGCGTTGCTTGAGGCAATAAACAGCAGCAAAAGTTATGAGATGTCAGTTCATGGTCAGCTTATATATGAGTATCTGAAAGAAAGTTATGCAAGTGACAGGGGAGATTATCAGGAAATATCACCAAATCATTTCTTTCTTACATTTTATTCGCTTTGTGAGTCGGTTATAAAATACGGTGACAAAAAGACGGATACAGGTTCGCTGTTTGTAAAGAATCTCGGATATCTTAAGGAAGACATAAATATCCAGATATTAAAAAAGGGAGCCATTGAGAATACATTTATGGGGCTTACAGGAATATGCATCATACCAATATATTGCATTAAACCCATTGAGAAGTGGGCGATTTCCAATATGCCTGAACTTGCATCACATTTTGGCGGAAGTATGGGCAAGATGACAACCATGATTCTGGCACTATTGTCAGTGCTTTTGTACAGTGTAATCATGAGGCTTAAATATCCTGTATGGAGTATGGGAGAGCGCAAAAAATGGGTGGAAAGATTGAACGGAATAAGGTTTATAAGGACAATGACAGCCATATATATGAACCATTCGATCAATAGTGTTGTCAGGTTGGAAAAACTGTTGAAATCCATAGCTTATCCATATAATATTGCTGAATTTTGCATTATGAGGTTTGTGTCATCGGCTTTTGTGGGAGTATTTGGCATGATTATAAGCTTTACCATGGGATTTGGGGTTATTTCCGTTATTATAGGCATCTCAATGTGTATTCTATGGTATTTTGGAAAGGTGGCTGTAATCAGAATGAGAAGGCAGCTTATACTTATGGAACGTGAGGATGAGATAATAAGATTCCAGGGTATTATACTTATGCTTATGCATGCAGATAAGATAACGGTTGAACAGATTTTAGAACAGTTGGAGAGATTTGCCGTAAGCTTCAGAAAGCAGATTGAGGAGATAAGTGACAAGCTTTCGTATAAAGGAATGGCAATATTTAAGGAATACAGGGACAAATCTGATTTTCTGCCGTTTAACAGGATTATAGACGGTTTCATTGCATGTGATGATATGTACATACATAAGGCATTTGAAGATGTTGAGACAGACAGGAGGTACTATATAGACAAGCATAAGCAGGAAAATGCCTATGCCATACAACAGAGGGGAGCGGTGGCAAAATTCCTGTCATTTATCCCAATGTGTTCGGTTATCCTGATTAAACTTGTGGTGCCGTTTGCAATTGAAGGTATGAGACAGATGTCAATGAACAGTATTAATTTTTAGAAAAATTTAGGAGGAAAATATATGGAGAACAGTTTAAAAGGACTTATCCTTGCAGCAGGAACAATCATTACCTGCGTTGTTATTTCACTTGGATTTTTTATTTCCAGAGAGGCTAAGGATACGGCCTCAAACGGAGCAAACCAGATTAACAAACTTAATTCGGAGTTTGTGGAGAGCGATAAGGTAATATATGACAGTGCCACGGTTTCCGGCAGTGAAGTCCTAAATGTTATTAAGAAGTTTCGCAATGAGAGGATTGGAATTCTTGTAAAGACAAATAAGTCTTCAACATATTATGGCTACATTTTTGACGAGGAAACAGGCGAAGTTACGGACAAAACGGATAATGAGTATTATCTGGCAACTGACTCAGACGGAGAATGTTATATAAATCCCTATGTCAATTTTACGGGAAAACTTATCCGTGACAAAAATGAGGTCATTACAGGGATAATCTTTGAACAATAGCTGCAGCATAGACAAACTGACGGAGGATTACTATGGAAAATGTTAATAAGATAATGTTTATGGGATTTGGTGCATTACTCTTCTCACTGGCACTGTTCCTTGCTGTTGCAATGTTCGGTTATGTTGACGGAATGATAGATAATTCAGAGAAAATCTATTCTGTAAGAAAAGTATTGGAAGGTGAATAGTTTGAGCGATGCTTTTTCAAAAATAACGTCAATATTGCTATGTGTCTGTATGATGTTTATTATTCCGGTCTTTTACATGAGCGAGGAGGCGGACAGGATAAAACAGACAAGAATAATTGAGGAGGTAACTGAATTCGTAGACGGTATAAGAAATACAGGAATATTAAGCCGTGAAGATTATTCACGGCTGGAAAAAGTGCTGTTTTCTCTTGGCGGAGGATACAGAATAGAGTTTGTACACAGCTTTCATGCCTATGATGAGAGTGGGGAGGAGGTACAATATTTTATCGGAGAAAATCATACTCCACAGATAATGGAACAGTTTGAGGCAGGCGGGGAATATTATCTTTCGCAGTATGATTATCTCAGAGTTGTAATTAAAGACAGGGATAATCATGTAATAGCATGGTACGGAGGCAGTATTAAGGATGAAGCTTACTGATATGGCTATAGTGTTTGAAATGTTTTTGATTTGTCTTCTTGTTGTGGTTCATATGAAAAGCAGCAGGGAGCATGCGGAACTTATCAATCAGATTATGTACAATAATGTTATGGATGTAATAGTTGAGGATTCACTCAGGGCGGGTTTTAACACGGTAGACAGAAAGGGAGAACCACAAGTCAGTTTAAAGGAATTGAGTGCCTGCTTTGCGGCGGAAAATGCATTGTATGAGAATAGCAGCAGACATATACTGATATATGTGGAAAAAGACGGATTTTACAGCAGTGATACATATAGTGGATTTATCTGGGGAGAAAAACACTTTTTTGATAACGGTGAATTGTCAGAACATGAGGAGAAGGTTAAATGTTTAGCCGATTATCTTGAGGAACAATACGGAGTATATGTAACCCTCCCCGTCAACGGTGGAGAACCATGGCAGAATACAGTAAATGACTATTCACTGCTGTGTGCATCATACGACCTGAATACGGACATCTGCTCCTTTAGTGGCGCCATAATTGAAAACCGCGACTGAAAACTCCCGCAGCATATAATACGAATTGTATTCATATGTTGCGGCAGTTTTGTCGCGGTTTTCAATTAGTTTTCATCGGGGAGGGTTGGGGCGTCTTCCCGGATGTAGATGTGGATTTTGTCAATGCGGTTTTTGTCCATGGAGTCTACTACAAGCGTTACATTATCTGTTTCTACCTTATCGCCTGCGGTAGGGAGTCTGTCAAGGAAACCTATAATATATCCTCCAAGGGAATCATAATCTTCAGATACAAGCGACAGCCCAAGCGTGTCATTTACGTCATCAAGTTTTACCTGACCGTCAACTATGTATTCTCCCGGAGCGATTTCCGTAAATGCGTCAACTTCATCATAATCGTATTCGTCACGGATTTCACCTACAATCTCTTCGAGAAGGTCTTCGATGGTAATCAGACCTACGGCAGCACCGTATTCGTCGAGAACGATTGTGATATTTACTGAATCTTTACGCATTTCAGCCATAAGCTCCGAAAGCTTTTTATATTCATATGTATAGTATGCATCCCTAAGGTAATCACGGATATTAAAATTCTCCCCGCTGCGGTAAAGAATGAGGTCTTTAATGTTTATAATACCTATTACATTATCAATGCTGTCCTGATATACAGGAAGACGTGTATATTTATTCTCTCTGAATATTTCAATGAGTTCATCAAATGTGGACTCAACATCAACCATACACATATCTATTCTTGGAATCATGACATCCTTAGCTTCAGCATCCCCGAAGTCAAACACGTTGTTAATCATCTCACGTTCCTCTTTTTCGATGACGCCTTCCTCGTGGCTTACAGTCATGATGGTACGCAGTTCATCTTCTGTAAAAGTATTCTCACGGACATCGCCTTTGAGACCGAAGATGCGCATGACACCTGAGGCAAGCTTGTTGATAATAAAAATAACAGGTGTGAGAACAACCATCAAAAGCCATATTGGTTTTGCATAAAACATGGCAAGAGTATCTGCATATGTGGTGGCTGCTGTTTTCGGTGCGATTTCTCCAAAGATGAGAACGAGAACAGTCAAAACGCCCGTACCTATGCTTACTGCCCAGTTACCGAAAAGATTCTGGACAAAAATTGTCACAAGGGAAGAAGCGGAAATATTCACAATGTTGTTTCCTATAAGTATTGCACTTAACATTTTATCAGGATTATCCTCGATTTTAAGGACAACGGCAGCTTTCTTGTTGCCTTCGTCCGCAAGGGTTTTAATCCTTATTTTGTTTATCATTGTAAGTGCAGTTTCAGCAGAAGAAAAGAATGCCGATAAAATAAGTAAAATCACCAAAAAAATAATCTGTATGATACTGTCCGAATCCAAAATAAATCAACTCCAATCTTGGTATGTATATTTATTAAAATTGCGTAAAGACGTGGCTTTATTGCAATTTCGTTTATTATATGGTATGTTTAGGAAATAGTCAAGATGAATACAGAGTGTTTAATTTTGGGAGGGAATGGTAAAGAAAATGAATTTCATTGCAGCAGTTGATAAAAAGTGGGCAATAGGATACAAGAATAAATTACTCATAAGCATTCCGGATGATATGAGATGTTTTATGGAGAAAACAACCGGAAAGGTGTGCATTATGGGAAAAAATACCCTTCTTAGCCTGCCGGGCGGAAAGGCTTTGAAAAACCGTGTGAATATTGTGATTACACATGATTTACAGTTTAAAGCTGAGGGGACTGTCATTGTTCACAGTGTGGAGGATGCACTTAAGGAAGCCGGAAAGTATTCTTCGGATGATGTATATGTTATTGGAGGAGAAAGTATTTACAGGCAGTTTCTTCCGTATGTTGATACAGCGTATATTACATATATTGATTATGTTTATCAGGCTGACAGATATTTTCCGAATCTTGATAAGGATGAAAACTGGAAGCTTGTGGAGGAAAGCGAAGAGCAGACATACTTTAATGTAGAATATTTTTTTAGGAAATATGTCAGAAAATAAGAAAAATCTTGCATTTTGTCGATTTATATAGTAAAATTTGTAGGAATATGCTGTAAAAGGTTACAGCATGAATAAATTAGGGTAAAGGATGGTAATATTATGGCACAGGAAACAGAAAAGGAATATACACTTCTTGAGACTTGGAGAGGCATTGCATACGGCGCCGGCAAATCTCAGAAGGAGAGTGATGCATTCTGGGCAAAATATTTTACTGTAGAAAAAACATTTTATGAGAAGATTTTGGCAACAGATGAAGTTGTGACAGGCACTGTTAAGGAACTTGCAGAGAAATTTGAGGTAGAAGTTCTTGTTATGGTTGGTTTCCTTGATGGTATTAATGACAGCTTAAAGACTCCGAATCCAATTGAGGAAATGACTGAGGATACAGTTGTAAGTCTCGATTACGACAAGGAACTTTTATATAAGAACATGGTAGAAGCTAAGGCAGAGTGGTTATATACACTTGATGCATGGAATACACTTATTCCTGACGAGAATAGAAGGAAAGAACTTTACAAAGAGCAGAAGAGTTCTCACACAATCGTAAAGGATAAGAAGATTTCACGTAATGATCCATGTCCATGCGGTTCAGGAAAGAAGTATAAGTTCTGCTGTGGAAGATAGAATATGAAAAAGCTTTTATTTATTTATAATGCAAAGTCTGGAACTGCAGGTATATCAAGATACCTTGCAGAGATAATTGATACATTTATTAAGAGTGGATATTATGTCGAGGCATATCAGACACAGTGTGCCCTTGATGCAAAAAAACAGATAATTGAGCGTGCTAATCAGTTTGATTTGGTTGTATGCAGCGGTGGAGATGGAACATTAAATGAGGTTGCATCGGGATTGATGCAACTTGAGGAAAGACCGGTCATAGGATACATACCGGCAGGCTCAACGAATGATTTTGCGTCAAGTATAGGTCTTAAGAAAGGCATGGTTAAAAATGCCCAAATAGCGATGAATGGAAGAAAGTACAAGGTAGATGTAGGAAGCTTCAACGAGGATAGAAATTTTGTCTATGTGGTTGCATTCGGTTTATTTACAGAGGTATCATATTCCACACCGCAGAAGCTTAAGAATGCAATCGGACATCAGGCATATGTTGTTGAGGCGATAAAGAGTCTGCCATCCATTAAATCATACAGAATCAGATTTGAATATGATGGGAATATAATAGAAGATGATTTTATTTATGGAATGGTATCAAACTCCGACTCAGTAGGCGGCTTTAAGGGACTGATAAGTGGTGATGTCATCCTTGATGACGGATTATATGAAGTCACGCTGGTTAAGAAACCAAAGAGTCTTTCGGAGCTTACTAATATCGCACAGGCACTTCTTAGTAAAAATAAAAAATCAGAGTATATTTACAGTTTTAGAACAGACAGAATAAAGGCATACTCTGAAGAGGAAGTTGTGTGGACTGTTGATGGTGAATGTGGAGGCGCACATAGGGAAGTAACCATCGTAAATAATCCAAATGCAATGACAATTATAGGAGCAAAAAAGAAGTAATTGCCAAAGAAAAGGAGTAATCATGGACGAAGCGAAGCTTTTAGAGAGCATGAAGAAATTGGTAGAGCTTGGAAACCAGAAAAAAGGTGTTCTGGAGATAACAGATATCGATAATCAGTTTAAAGGCTTTGATATGACAGTTGAACAGATGGAAGCTGTGTATCAGTATCTTGAAGATAACAAGATTGATGTTTTAAGTGTCATGGATGAGAACTTTAGTGATGATACGGATTTGTTGTTAGAGCCTACTGATGAAGACTTTGAGGAAGAAGAAAATATAGATTTAGAGGCGATTGATCTTTTAGAGGGAATTGGAACTGAAGACCCTGTACGTATGTATCTTAAGGAAATCGGTACAGTACCGCTTCTTTCTGCAGAGGAAGAAATGCGACTTGCAAAGAGAAAATCTGAAGGTGATCAGGTTGCAAAGGAGAGGCTCATTGAGGCAAATCTCAGACTCGTTGTAAGTATTGCAAAGAGATATACAGGTAGAGGAATGAGCTTTCTCGACCTTGTTCAGGAAGGAAATCTCGGCCTTATAAAGGGTGTTGAGAAGTTCGATTATGAAAAGGGCTACAAGCTTAGTACCTATGCTACATGGTGGATTCGTCAGTCAGTTACAAGAGCACTGGCAGACCAGGCAAGAACTATTCGTGTGCCTGTTCATATGGTTGAAACAATCAACAGAATGTCTAAGATGCAGCGTAAGCTTACTCTTGAACTTGGCTATGAGCCATCAACACAGGAGCTTGCAGCAGCACTTGATATGTCTGAGGAGAAGGTTCTTGAGATTATGCAGATAGCAAGGGAACCGGCTTCACTTGAAACACCAATCGGTGAGGAAGATGATTCAAACCTCGGAGATTTTGTTGCAGATATCAATACTGTTACACCGGAGCAGAACATTGAGTCGGTAATGTTAAGAGAGCATATTGATTTACTGCTTCAGGATTTGAAGGATAGGGAAAAGCAGGTTATTGTCTTGAGATTCGGTCTTGAGGATGGTCATCCGAGAACACTTGAGGAAGTAGGAAAAGAGTTTAATGTAACTCGTGAGCGTATCAGACAGATTGAGGCAAAAGCACTTAGAAAGCTGAGAAATCCTGTACGAAGCAAAAAAATAAAAGACTTTTTAGGATAGGTAATTATAAAATTATAAGAGGAAACGCGTGGTTTTGTAGAATCATGCGTTTCCTTTTTGTTATGGCGACGAGGAAAATGGACACTGTGCTTGCACAAGTGTCCATTTGACGACCGCTAATCAGAGCGAGATTCGCAAAGCGTATCTCGCCTCTGTTTTAATGTAAAAGTTCATATGAAAAACGCAAGAAAAATGCAAAAGTTCGTATGAAAAACGTGGAAACTATTATAATAACTGGTCATCATCAGAATGAATATATTGCACAATGTCCTGAATGTTACAATTAAATATTCGACACAAATCGTTGAGTGTAGTTGTGTTCAAGGGTTTGTTTTTTCGTAATTTATCAATAATCGCACTGGAAACATGGTGCTTATTTATCAAAGAATAGGTTGTTTCGGATGAGTTTTTCAGAGTAATCCAAAACGGTTCATAGCTTATCATTATATACGCTCCTCTCAAATACGCGAATAGATATAAATAGGATATAATGTGGGCGAACACTTGACTATAGTCAGAAAGATGACTATAATATATTAAAGATGTGCGTAAAAGAAAAAAATATTCAAAAAACAAAATTAAGGAGGAACAATTTAATGAGAAGGAAAGTTGTAGGTACAATAATGTTTGCAACAATGCTTGCGGTAGTAGGTTGTGGTGCGAAAAATGAATCAAACAAAGAGGCGGTATCCAAGGATGCCCAAGAATACACAATTGATACACCATCACAGACAGAAGAGAAGAGTGTGTCAGAAACACAAAAAACAGAGAATGAAACAGAAGAAAGCAGTGTAGAAGAAAGCAGCGCAATTTCAAGCAGTGGGATACGTCCGGAATTTAAAGAGGCTATGGATAGCTATGAAAAATTTTTTGATGAATATGTTGCTTTTATGAAAAAATATAATGAAGCTGAAGATGTATCGGCGATGATGTTGGATTACGCAGATTATTTGACTAAATATGCTGAAACTATGGAAAAAATGAGTACATTAGGTGAAGAAGAACTAACAGAGGAAGAAGCTATATATTATGCAGAAGTAACAGCGAGAATAACAAAAAAGACACTTGAAATAGTAAAATAACTTTTTTTACATTGGAGGGAAAAATTATGGAAAATACATTTAATAATACTGAAAAAACAGGAAATATCAATATTGTAGTGGATAATAGTACATACGGCGAGTCGTATTTTGATGGTGGTTTGTTGCAATTAATTGGTTGGAATATTTTGGGAATACTGATAACAGTTTGTACATTAGGAATATGTTACCCTTGGGCGTGTTGTATGAAATACAACTGGGAGATAAAACATACAGTAGTAAATGGTAGGAGATTAAAATTCAACGGACATGCAATCCAACTGTTCGGAAACTGGATTAAGTGGATTTTCTTTACGCTTATTACAGTAGGGATATATAGTTTTTGGTTATCGATTTCATTAAAAAAATGGAAAGTGAAGCATACAGAGTTTGCTGATTAATAATGACAAAGTGAGATAGCAAAAGAAGGACTGTGGCCATCCCACAGTCCTTTTCCTTCATTATTCCAACTCATCCTCCGGCTCGATATCAGCAGCCTTCTGAAGCTTTCTTGCCATCTCGTCGCTTTCAAGGTATTCATCGTAAGTAGTAATCTTGTCGATTAACTGGCCGTTTACGAAAAATAATGTTATAATCCTTTCATTGAATTTGAATTTTCAAATTTTAAAAGTATAACAATACCATTTTGATAACTCGCCGTAAAACTAAAATTTTCTGAACAATACTTTTAAAAAAAGATGTTGACCTTATAGTTTACTGCAATGATATAACGGTTTTGGAAAGGAGAGGCTGATATGACAATTAAAGAATTTTCAAAGCTTTGTGGCTGTAATCCGCAGACTCTTCGATATTATGATCGTGAAGAACTACTGAAACCGGTTAAGGTAGATGAGTGGTCTGGATATCGATTCTATGATGAGGAACAAGCCATTACTTTTGTAAAGATTAAGAATTTGCAAAAAGCGGGATTCTCAATCGCAGAAATAAGAGGACTGCTAAACAAGGATGATGCAGAAATCTATTATGCCTTTGAGACTAAAATAGCTGAAGAAGAAAAACGATTACAAGAGATAAAAAACATTCAGAAGACATATCAGACCGAAATAACAAACATGAAGAATAAAATAGAAGCATTGCATAAGTCTATTAAAGAATCAATGGAAACGTACTCGCCTGTTGAAGAGTTTGGTATTGACCCAAAAGACTATAATGAAATGGTTAAAAACCTTGATGAATTATTTGAAAGAATGCTTGAGGCAGAAGATTATTCAAAGTATGAACTTGTGGATTATTCAGATGAGAATAGGAAAATGGAAGAGCAAAAATTTCAAGAATGTTTATCTGATCCATGCCTTGAAACTGTTTTTGAGAGACACGGATGGAAAAATGTCAAAAATTTTTATAATGAAATTCCTCAATTGTTGAATGGTGAAGAATATTTCTTTCTGTTCAAACTTGAGGCCGAAAAGGTTAATAATCAAGCATTTGCTAATACTCTTTTGGGAATAATATGTATGAATAATCCGGATGGAAAAATGAGTTTAAAATGTAACGTCATTTATTCCGATGATGGGGACAATCACTTTTGGCTTTTGAAATCCAGAAACTAATAGTCCGAGAATAGTACTTTTCGTTTCACGATGTGATATTTCGTATATTAATGAAAGTTCCAATGTAAAGCGCATAGTTCCGGAATCCCCCGAAACTATGCGCTTATGTTTACTCTATACCTAATAATTGTTTTGCTAATTCCTTTGCTATGGTTTTACTGTCTTTATCTTTACAGTAATTTTTAGTGCATTCAACTTTCACAACATATTTGTTAGCTTTATTAACCATCCAATATGCAGTTGAATTTTCTTTGTTGTAAATTTCATAATTATTATACTTATCTACAAGAGAAAGGTTTTCTTTAGATATCATATCTTCATTAAAGCTCGTTATTGATAATCTATATAAAGTAATGAAATTAGCATTATCATCGACTACAATATAATTAAAACAATCGTCCAAGACTACTTCAGCGATAAATTCTGGGTTTTTTAAGTAGATATTAAATTTATCAGCTATTTCTTTTGCTATTAAATCTTCGTAATAGACCAATGATGTATCTAATTCATCCTTTGAATCTTTAATTTCAAAGGAAAAAATATTCATAACATCGTCTACATAGTCTGTATTTAATTCTGTTCCATTATCTACAGAAAAAAGTATATGTATTAAATAATTATCTATATATTTTAATACATCATACACATAGTAATCTTTATACTTAGTTCCTATAATATACATTCCATTATACTGTACTATTTCATTGGTATCTCGTTTAGTAGCTAATACATCATAATAATAATTGTAACTTAAGGTTTCAATAAAATAGTTTATATCTGTTTTTGCTTTATCTATATCCAGCGTTTCTTTGCACTTTGAATAATTAACACTTGCATATACATTATTCGTATTGTTAATAAGCTCCGGAATGTGAAATATTGGTCCCTGATCATCACCATACTCTTCTATTGAGAATTCAGTTTCGTCAGAGTGATGTAAAGAATAAAACTTTGCGTAATCTTCACTAACTACCACAGGGTTGACGCTAGATAAGTTTGCTTCCTTTGCATTAGCCGTAACTACCAAATATTTTGTAGGGGAATCCGTTTTAGCATCAATAGGTATTATATTACTCACAGAAGTAATAGGTTCATTGTCCATTTTACCTATATAATTCACCTTAGAATTAGTAGTATTAGTGTTTTTCTCGTTTGCATTATTCTTATCAGTATCTGATTTATTTCCACAAGCTATTAAGCTTAGTGAAGTCGTTGCCAATAAAAACATACTCAATATTTTTTTTTTATCATAAAATTAGGGTTGTTGAGACTCGTGACTATAGTCATGAGAGAAATAACCCGTCCTCCTTTCTGTTAATCATTGTAAAAGAAATTGGTGCAGAGTGTCAAGTAAAATTGCCCACCTCTGTTAGTGCGTAATTACCTGATAACCATCTCTGAAAAGAGAGGTCTGCTCAAAGAAACCTATAACAAGTTGGGTTCTTTATTCCAACTCATTCTCCGGCTCGATATCAGCAGCCTTCTGGCGTTTTCTTGCCATTTCGTCACTTTCAAGGTATTCATCATAAGTAGTAATCTTGTCGATTAACTGGCCGTTTACGATTTCCATGATACGGTTTGCTGTTGTCTGTACAAACTGGTGGTCATGTGAAGCGAACAGTGCAACACCGGAAAACTTTATAAGTCCGTTGTTTAATGCTGTGATTGATTCCATGTCAAGGTGGTTTGTAGGCTCATCAAGAATAAGTACATTTGCACCCATAATCATCATCTTTGAGAGCATAACACGAACTTTCTCACCACCGGAAAGAACTTTTACCTTCTTTACACCGTCATCTCCGGCAAATAACATTCTTCCGAGGAAACCACGGACATAAGTAGCATCCTTGATTTCTGAGAACTGTGTAAGCCAGTCAACGATTACGTCATCACAGTCAAAATCCTTTGTATTATCCTTAGGGAAGTAAGCGTGAGTAGTAGTAACGCCCCACTTGTATGTTCCCTCATCAGGCTCAAGCTCGCCTGCAAGTATTTTAAAGAGAGTGGTCTTTGCAATTTCATTTGAACCTACAAAGGCAATCTTATCATCTCTGTTTACGATAAACGATACATTATCAAGAACCTTTACACCGTCAACTGTCTTTGAGATACCTTCAACGGTTAAGACCTCGTTACCAATCTCACGGTTTGGTCTGAAGTCGATGTAAGGATATTTACGGCTTGAAGGCTTAATCTCGTCAAGCTCAATCTTTTCAAGGGCTCTCTTTCTTGATGTAGCCTGTTTTGACTTTGAAGCGTTTGCAGAGAATCTCTGGATGAAATCCTGCAATTCCTTAATCTTTTCTTCCTTCTTCTTGTTTGCTTCCTTCATCTGTTTTACAAGAAGCTGGCTTGACTCGTACCAGAAATCGTAGTTTCCGGCGTAGAGCTGAATCTTGCCGTAGTCAATATCAGCAGTGTGTGTACATACTTTGTTGAGGAAATAACGGTCATGGGATACAACGATAACCGTATTCTCAAAGTTAATAAGGAACTCCTCAAGCCATGCAATGGCGTCCAAATCAAGGTGGTTTGTAGGCTCGTCGAGGAGAAGTATATCAGGATTGCCAAAAAGTGCCTGAGCAAGTAAAACCTTAACCTTTTCACTTCCGCGAAGTTCACTCATCTGCTTGTAGTGAAGCTCAGTCTCGATACCAAGACCATTTAAGAGTGTGGCAGCATCTGACTCGGCATTCCAGCCGTCCATATTGGCGAACTCGCCCTCCAACTCGCTGGCTTTGATTCCGTCTTCCTCGGAGAAATCTTCCTTTGCGTAAAGGGCATCCTTTTCTTTCATGATTTCATATAAACGTGCATTTCCCATTATTACAGTGTCAAGAACGGTGTACTGGTCGTACTTGAAGTGATCCTGCTGTAAGAATGAAAGACGCTGTCCTTCTGTGATTATTATATCTCCCTTTGTAGGTTCAAGCTGTCCTGATAAAATCTTTAAAAATGTAGATTTTCCTGCACCGTTTGCACCTATAAGACCATAGCAGTTGCCCTCGGTGAATTTGATATTTACATCTTCAAACAAAGCCTTTTTTCCGATTCTAAGAGTTACATTGCTTGCACTTATCATAATTGCCTCCAAATATAGAATAAAGTATAATTGACTACGGCCATGCAAATAGCATGACTACGGCCATGCTATTCATAATTTGCCTGCAGTGGCCGGCAAATTATGAATAGAGGGCGTACGCCCTATAGAACAACAAATATAAGTTGTGCTTTGTAAGCAAGCTTACACGCACAGCTTATATTTGCTGTTCTGCATGGCCTGACTGTAGACTATTTTACAGTAATTAGGAAAAAAAGCAAGGTTTTTCTTGTAGATTAGCTATATTTTGGGTATAATGTTGTATAAACAGCGAATTTTGTGTTGCGTGTTTACAAATTAACGATATAACCAAAAGAGGTAGAGGACATGACAGAATTCAAAACTAAAATCGGAAATCCATTACTGCTTGGAGCTACAAAGCTCTTTGGCGGCGCTAATTTTGCGCTTATTGTTGAGAATGAAGAGGTGTGTCCTGTTTTAAGAATATATCAAAAAGGAACTTATGATGTTGTAAGCGACATTCAATTTGATGAAAAGATGAGATTTGGCAATGTATTTGCCATGGAAGTGAAGAACTTTGATGATAGTGTATATGATTACGGCTACATGTGTGACGGCATACCATATGCGGATATGTATGGAAAAATCATAAATCACAGGGAAATATGGGGAGAGAGTAGGCTTCCTACTTACAGTGTATTTCATGACGATTTTGTGTGGACGGAAAACAGCAGAAGGGAGATACCATTTGATGAAGCTATTATATACAGAATGCATGTAAGAGGTTTTACGGCACATAGTTCATCAGGTACAAAGTATAAAGGTACATTTAAAGGTATTGCGGGCAAGCTTCCATATCTCAAGGAGCTGGGAGTTAATGTTATAGAACTTATGCCGGCATACGAATTTGATGAAGTTAAAAGTGTGTTTGATAATGTAGAGGATGATAAAGGTGCTAAACAGTATGTTGATAATCAATTTGGAGATACTATTAATGACAGTGAACGGATAAATTACTGGGGTTACGGTACTGCAATGTATTTCGCACCAAAGTCATCATTTGCATCACAGCCTGCAGATGCTCATAATGAATTTAAAGAGATGGTTCAGGCCATACATAATGCAGGTATGGAGATATTGATGGAGTTCCATTTTGCAGATGGAATGAAACCAAACATGATTATGGATTGTATCAGGTATTGGGTTATGGAGTATCATATTGACGGTGTACATATGAATCTGAACGCTGTTCCGGTAAATATGATAAAGACAGACCCGCTTCTTGCAAGAATTAAGATACTTGGTGACAGATGGGAGCTTGTAAATGACTATTATATGCCTATGAAGGGAATAAAGCATCTCGGAATATGTAATGATGGTTTTATGTGTACTGTAAGAAGGTTTATAAAAGGTGATGAGGGGCTTACATATGAAGTGTCATCAAAGCTTAAAGAAAATCCAAAAGATGCAGGTATTGTAAATTATTTATCTACTCACAACAGTTTTACACTTATGGACAGTGTATCATATGATAGAAAGCATAATGAACAAAACGGTGAAGGAAACAGGGATGGCAGCAATCTGAACTATAGCTGGAATTGTGGATTTGAGGGTGCAACAAGAAAAAAGAAAGTTGTGGATCTTAGGAAAAAACAGATTCGCAACGCAATTGCAATTCTTTTTATGAGCCAGGGTACACCTCTTATTATGGCAGGTGACGAGATGGGAAGGACTTGCGGAGGTAATAATAATCCGTATTGTCAGGATAACGATTCGAATTATGTTAACTGGAATGATTTAAAAAAGAACAGGGATATATACGAGTTTACAAGATTTATGATTAATTTCAGGAAAGAACATAAAATTCTTCACATGGACAGCGAACTCCGTATGATGGACTATTTATCAAAGGGATGTCCGGATTTATCAATACATGGTACAGAGCCGTGGAGACCTGATTTTAATTATGTGAGCAGATGCTTTGGAATGATGTATAATGAGGCATATGCTAAAGAGAAAAGGGGAAAGATGTATATCATGTTTAATATGTACTGGGAGCCTCAGGAATTCAATGTTCCCGCAACAGAACCTAAAATGAAGTGGAAGCTTGCATTTACCACAGCCGGCAGGGAAAAGGTGGAAGAGGTTGTAGGCAGAGTGTTCAGAGTACCTCCGAGAGCAATCGCAGTGTTGTGTGAGGTTCAGAATTGAAAGTAACAGAGATATTTAGTATGGACAACAGTAAAAAGGGTATCAGCAGCTTTGGATTAAAGATTATTGCAATCTGCACTATGGTCATTGACCATGTGGGACTAAAGTTTTTTTCCGGAAATACCGGATTCAGAGTGATTGGACGCATTGCATTTCCTATTTTCTGTTTTCTTATTGTAGAGGGATATTTTCATACTTCAGATATAAGAAAGTATATGACAAGGTTGCTTGTTTTTGCACTGTTATCGGAGATTCCTTTTGATATTATGGTGAAAGGGGATATCATAAATACAGGATATCAGAATGTATTTTTTACCCTGTTTATCGGTCTGGCAATGATATATGCCATAGAGAATTCAGTAAGACCCTTTGCAAAAACATTATGGCTTCTTGCAGGTTTTGTTGCGGCTGAACTTTTAAAGGTGGATTACACGTTTTATGGCATAGCTCTTATTTATATTTTCTACAATTTTAGGGACAATCGCTTCATTGGATGTGCGGTTATGGGTGTTATGAGCCTTATAAGCGGACGCGTGCAGAGCATGGCAGTGTTGTCTGTGCCGTTTATCATGTTGTATGATGGCAGAAAAGGACCGGAATTTGCGAACAAAAAGATATGGAAATATGGTTTTTATGTATTTTATCCTGTACATATTATGATAATAGATGCGATATTGCTATTTTTGAATGGTTAGGAGGATTGGTATGACAGACGGTTTTGTTTTTGATATGGACGGAATACTCTTTGACACCGAAAGACTGTTTAATCAGTGCTTTGCAAAAGCAGGCATTGAGTATGGAATGCCGGATATAGATTATTTTATTGAAGCGTGTCTTGGCAGAAGCACGGTGGAATCTAAGAAAATCTGTATGGAGAGACTTTCTGAAGATTTCCCATATGATGACATGCAGGTGAGGATAAGGGAACTTTTTAATAAAAGCCTGGCAGAAGGTGGAATGCCTGTTAAACCCGGTGTATATCTGATGCTTGAGTATCTTAAGGCAAACAGATATCCGATTGGACTTGCTTCATCTTCTTCAAAGAAAAGTGTCATGCATCACCTTGAGGAAGCGAATATGACAGAATATTTTTCTGCAATTGTCTGTGGCGACAGTGTTGAGCGGGGAAAACCGGAGCCGGATATATATTTAAAAGTTCTGGATATGATGAATCTAAAAGGAAAGAGGGTCTATGCTTTTGAGGATTCTCCAAGCGGACTTATGGCAGCAACAAGGGCGGGGATAAAGGCTATAATGATACCGGATCAGATTCCCTACAGCGAAGAGTTGAAACCATTTGTGTTTGAGCATTTTAATTCAATGACATCGGCTCTTGAGGCATTGAAAAAGGGAGAAATTTAAAAGACCTGAATAAGTTTATACAAACTTATTCAGGTCTTTGTCGTACTCATAGTCAATAGAAGAAAGTTTTGATATGATATCGTTCTTGTCTATTTCCAAGTCGCTGCACATTTCATCCAGTGTCGGATAATAGTCGCGCAATTTTAGATTAACAAAGCTTAATAGCATAATTGGGTCATTTGGAATTGCCATCATTAGCACCTCCTGATAATTATTATTGGGATAGAGGCATTTTAACACAAATATGTGCACATGACAAATATATTATGGTCTTTACACATTTATTTTGATGTAGTATATTAAAATAAATGATGATTTGAAAAAAGCGGATAGCATGATAATACATTATAAATTACTAAGGAGGTATGATACTGTGTACAGGGAAATATTGAATCAGCTTTCGGATTGGAAGGATAAAGAATGGAATGAGAGAAAGGTATTGCTTTTTGCCGGAGCGAGAGGTGTGGGAAAAAGCTATACATTGAGAGATTTTGGCGCGGGATTTTTTACAAATACATGCATATTTGATTTTAAAGAACAGGATTATGTGAGGTATCTGTTTGAGGATGAACTTGATAAAGAGTTAATTTTAAAGAAACTCAGTGTGTCATGCGGTGAAACATTAATCCCCGGTGAAACACTGCTTGTTTTTGAAAATGTGGATGTGTTGGATAACTGCCCGGAGATGGTTAATTTTATATGTGATTCAATGAGAGAGTTTCATGTTGTTTTTACTCTTGTTCATGAGGAACAGAGATTTCTTGAAGAAAATGAAATAATTGTGGATAAGGTCGATGTGATTAACATATATCCTCTGAGTTTCAGTGAATTTCTCATAGTGAATAAAGAAAACGGCCTGTGTGAGAAAATTGCCAATCAGGCAAGGATACCGTTGAGCAAAGAGGAGATGGACAGACTTGAAAGTTACTTAAAGGTTTATTTTGTGACAGGAGGGATGCCGTCAGTTGTTAAGACTTATGTGGAAACAATGAGTATGAGCCTGGTTGAGACGGAAAAGGCAAAGCTGATATTTGCCATGGAAGAAGAAATTGATGCTGTGGAGCAGGCACCTCTTAAGAATAAAATCAAGCAGGTTCTTGAGAGTATTCCGGCGCAATTGGAAAAGGAAAACAAAAAATTTCAGTATGGTGTGGTAAAACTTACTGCGCGTGCGAGAGAGTATAAAGATGCGGTAGAATGGCTTATTGATCATAAGTATGCGATACCGCTTTATAGGGTAGCAGAGCCGTATGCACCATTGAGTGACAGGAAGGATAACAAATCTTTTGAACTTTTTGTAAGTGATATAGGTATTCTTGTGTCACTTTTCGGTCTTACATTTAAGGATATTGAGGAGAACTCACCGTTTGAAATAAAAGGTGGAGCATTGCTTGAACAGTATATTTATGGTGAACTTTTACATAATCCTAATGTCAATGATATATACTATTGGATTTCCGAGGCAACAGCACGAATCGAGTTTATTTTTCAGGACGGAGACAGCGTTATACCGATAGAAGTTAATCTTGATTTAAATGAAAAAGCGCAGAGTTTAAAGGTTTTCAGAAATAAATACGAAGTACCGATGGCGATACGTGTATCAAAGGATAAGATGAACATGGAGCAGGGCATGCTCACATTGCCGCTATTTTCGCTGTGGAATCTGTAGGGACGGTTCGATACAGAGGAACCGTCCCTACAGTGGCTACCTGTTGGTTATCTCAATATACTTCTTGTGTTCGGCAACGTTCATGTATGCCGGACGGATTATCTTTCCTGCATTAATGAGTTCTTCGATACGATGTGCACTCCAGCCGGAAATTCTTGAAATGGCAAAAATCGGTGTGTAGAGCTCTGTCGGAAGACCAAGCATACTGTACACAAATCCGCTGTAGAAGTCTACGTTGGCACTGACACCCTTATACATTTTACGCTTTGCAGCAATGACTTCAGGCGCAAGACGCTCAACAGCGGAATAAAGCGCGAATTCTTTATGCATGCCCTTTTCTTCGGAAAGACTCTCCACGAAGCTTTTGAGTATTTTTGCTCTCGGGTCGGAAAGAGAGTATACTGCATGACCCATTCCGTATATAAGACCGGCTTTATCAAATGCTTCTTTATTAAGCAACTTGTTGAGATAGTCTTTAACCTCATCATCGTCTGTCCAGTCCTTGATATTTATTTTCATATCTTCAAACATCTGTACAACCTTAATATTGGCACCGCCGTGTTTTGGTCCCTTGAGAGAACCTAATGACGCAGCAACAGTTGAGTATGTGTCTGTTCCTGAAGACGATACCACATGGTTTGTAAATGTTGAATTGTTACCGCCACCATGCTCAGCATGGATTACAAGGGCAATATCAAGAATCTTTGCCTCAAGAGGAGTGTATTTCTGATCCGGGCGCAGCGAATACAAAATATTTTCCGCTGTAGAAAGATTTGGATCGGGAGTATGAATAATAAGGCTCTCCCCGTCATGGTAATGCTTATATGACCTGTATCCGTATACGGACAACAGAGGGAAGAGAGATATCAACTGAAGACTCTGACGCAAAACATTTGGTATTGATATATCATCGGCGGCCTCATCATATGAGTAAAGAGTAAGCACGCTTCGGGCAAGAGTGTTCATCATATCACGGCTTGGAGCCTTCATGATGATATCACGGACAAAACTTGTTGGAAGAGTGCGGTATTTTGCTAAAATGCCACAGAAATCAGTGAGTTCCTCCTTTGTTGGAAGTGAACCGAAAAGAAGAAGATACGTTATCTCTTCAAATCCAAATCGGTCATCCCTGATAAATCCCTGGACTAAATCATACAGGTCATAGCCTCTGTAATAAAGATGTCCTTCTGTTGGTGTTGAAACACCGTCTTTTGTAATATAAGCTTCAATTTCACCGACTTCCGTGAGACCTGTAAGGACACCATGACCATTTAGGTCACGAAGACCGCGTTTAACTTCATATTTATCATAAAGTGAAGGATCAATGGTGCTTTTCTGGCATTTTGCCGCAAGCTCAAGTATTTCCGGTGTGATTTCTGAATAATTAATATCTGACATGTAAAACCTCCTATTATGAATTACTAATGTTCCGGTAATTGTTAAATCCCCTACTTTAACAATTTAAAGAAATAGCATAGTGTTGTTAGTTTATCATGTATGAGGAATTTAGACAAGTGAAAACACAAAAAATTCACATGACGACTGTTGTAAAAATAAGTAGGAAAATGGTACATTTTTGTGGTGAAATGTAGAAAAATATGATACAATTAAATCTGAGTGTTTTTATTTGAAATTAGGTTAAAAGAATTAGGAGTTTCGGAGGTAAGAGCAGTGGATTTATTTGAATACATGAGAAATAGCAGTATGGAAAAAGAATCTCCCCTTGCTTCCAGATTAAGACCTGCAACCTTAGAGGAGGTGGCAGGACAAAAGCATATTATCGGAAAAGACAAGCTTTTGTACAGAGCCATAAAGGCAGATAAGATAAGCTCAGTTATTTTTTATGGTCCTCCGGGTACCGGAAAAACCACACTTGCAAGAGTTATTGCCAATACGACAAGTGCTGATTTTAAACAGATAAATGCAACGGTTGCCAATAAGAAGGATATGGAGGAAGTTGTGGAGGCGGCAAAGGCTTCCATGGGAATGTACGGCAAAAAAACAATACTTTTTATCGATGAGATTCATCGTTTTAATAAAAGCCAGCAGGACTATCTTCTTCCGTTTGTTGAGGACGGAACACTTATTCTGATTGGGGCAACTACAGAAAATCCATATTTTGAGGTCAACGGAGCTTTGCTTTCACGTTCAATTATATTTGAACTTAAGCCCCTTGAAAAAGATGATATAAAGGAACTTATATACCGTGCGGTCAATGATGACAAGAAGGGAATGGGTTCGTACAATGCTGTGCTTGATGAAGATGCTGCGGATTTCCTGTCAGATATATGCGGCGGGGATGCCAGAATGGCATTAAATGCCATAGAACTTGGCATTTTGACAACAGAGCGCAGTGAGGACGGAAAGATACACATAACGTTGGAGGTTGCGGAGCAATGTATACAGAAGCGTGCGGCACGTTATGACAAAGACGGTGATAATCATTATGATACCATATCGGCATTTATAAAAAGTATGAGAGGTTCAGACGTTGATGCTGCACTTTATTATCTGGCAAGAATGCTTTATGCAGGTGAGAGTGTAACGTTTATAGCAAGAAGGATAATTATATGTGCGGCAGAGGATGTTGGACTTGCCGATCCCCAGGCACTTGTGGTTGCCAATGCGGCAGCATCGGCAGTGCATAATATAGGTATGCCGGAGGCCCGGATTGTTCTGGCAGAGGCAACAGCGTATGTGGCGGCAGCTCCGAAAAGCAACGCATCATATGTTGCGCTTGATATGGCGTCTGAATATATTAAAAACAATCCTTTAGGAGCGATTCCGGCTCATTTGCAGGATGCTCATTATAAGGGGGCGGCAAAACTGGGACATGGTCTTAATTACAAATATGCCCATGATTATAAGAATCATTATGTAAAACAGCAGTACATGCCTGACGGTATGGAAGGAGTAAAGTTTTACAATCCGACATCCAACGGATATGAAGGCAGGATAAAGGAACATCTTGAAAGGATACGAAAGGAAGCAGAGGATACAGATGAAGGAACTGATAGATAAGCTGGCACTCGGCATAACTGAATATGATTTACCGGTTCTGGAAACATCTGTTTCTGAGATTAGGCAGACACTCAGCTCCGAAAAAGTGTATGAGGACAGCTTTACGGTATTCTCATCAAATGATATTGAACTTAAGGGTTTTGTTTATTCCACAAATGAGAATGTAAAGATTATTGACAGACAATTTTCAGGATTAAATCAGACCATAAGGTACTCTATTGATACAGAGTTTATCAATGAAGGTGATACCGTAGAGTGTGAGATAAATATTGTAAGCAACGGTGGAGAACTGGCTATTCCGGTGAGCTTTAAGGTGGATTCGGCAAGTATTACATCAACAATAGGGGAAATTAAGAATCTGTTCCATTTTGCGAACCTTGTACAGACCAATTATGATGAAGCATTGTCTGTGTTCAAATCATCAGCTTTTGCAGGAACATTGCTTAAGGATGATTTCTGTCTTATGGCGATGTATGAGGGACTTAAGGGTTCGTCGTCTGATGAAATGGCAATGGAAGAGTTTCTTGTGTCGGCCAACAAAAAGAAACCTATAGGAATTTCGTTGTCAGCGCATGAAAAAAATTATGAAAATCTCATTGAAAACGAAGGAGATACAATCGTAATATCAAAAGATACCTGGGGATACACAGAGATTGATATAATAGTAAAAGACGATTTTATCAAGGTTGAAAAATCAAAGATTACATCAAATGATTTTGCAGGAAGTAATTATGAACTTGAGTATCTTATTGAAACTGATAAACTCCATGCAGGCTTAAACTATGGAATGATTGAATTTGTAACAAAGACGCAGAGAGAACGCTTTGTCATATGTGCATCGATAAATAAAGAAAAAAGCAGTAAGAGCGAAATAAGAAGACAGTACAAGGAGAGCATTAAAGTATTACTGGAAAAATATATAGATTTCCGAGTTCGCAGAATAGATATGGACAGGTGGGCAGACTGTACCCTTGATATAATTGAGAGAATGCG
>JBGVOL010000118.1:0-8271 GCA_045126475.1 Lachnospiraceae bacterium
ATGACGGCAGGCTTTTTAGGAATGTCGTCAGGGTGGCTCTTGTTGTATCTTTTACAATATGTTTCAGCCCATTCTTCGGCTCTTGACAAACTGTTTTCCCAAAAGTAAATTCCATTTCCAAGCCAGTCATATGGATTATGACTTGGAATTAATGATTCTTTATTGTATATAACATTTCGGTAAGTAGTTTCATCGCAACCATGGAAAGCCAAAACTAAATTTGGTAAGTTGCTATACATATTATTACCTCGATTTTTGTGAATTTATTCTGCTAAACTTATATCGCTCTGAGAATTCACCGTTTTCTTGTATAATTTGACTTTTTACAAGGTTTTCTTTAGCGATTTTTTTTGCGGTATTTTTCGGCAATTTTTTTAATTTGCACAGATAATCTTCCATTTCCTTAATGTAAGTTAATCTGTCGGTTTCTATTAATTCGATAGGTACCATTATGTTTTCCTCCTTATCATATAATAAAAAATCGGTGGATTTTTTGTGTGCCATAGAATAATCGGTCTCCTTTTGAACAGATACATAAAATAAAAAGTTACAGAAACAACAATAAATATAAGTGTTTAATTCACCACATCAACATTATAATGCAAGTTGTTCTAAAACACAACCGTATATTTGGCGGTGCTTGCCAAAATATTATAATAATGTTATAATAAGATGATTTGTACATTAATTTTTGGAGTGAATTATGGATTACGATAAGGAAATATTAAGAAAACTCCAGTTGACGCAGCTGGGTATACTTAAGGATATCGATGCTTTTTGTAAGGCGTATGACATAACATACTTTATCGATTACGGAACTGCCATAGGTGCGGTAAGACACAAGGGTTTTATACCGTGGGATGATGATATAGATATATGTATGGCAAGGAGTGATTATGACAGATTTATAGAACTTGCCAAAGAGAAGAAAGAAATGTCGGACAAGTATGATATTTTAAGTATCTATGATACGCCGGGGTATATATCACCATTTATAAAGGTATCAAAAAAGGGTACAAAGTTTACGGAGGCATCAAATACAAACAAGCGCTATGAGCAGGGGATATTTGTTGATATTCTTCCATTTGACTATGTTCCTGATGACAAAAAAGAGAGAGCAAAGCTGTTTCGGAAAGCATGGACATACAGCAGGCTCATTATATTGAGTGAGACAGGCAGTCCGGTGCTTCCTATGGGATTAAAAGGCATTAAGAGAGGGATTGCAAGCTTTGGCTGTAAAGCTGTTCATGTAGGACTTAAGCTTATTCGATTTAATAAAAAGAAGGCATTTGATAAATACCTTAAAATAGCCACTATGAACAACAATAAACCGGGACTTACCCTGATGGCGGAGTTTGATGACATAACGCCGGAGAGAACAGTTATGTCGAGGGAAGGACTTTTTCCGACAAAGGATATATTATTTGAGGATGCTATGTTTCCGGCTCCTGCAAATCTTCATATGCATCTTACAAATGTGTATGGTGATTATATGGAACTGCCGCCTGTGGAAATGAGACACAATCACATGGCTAAGGAATTAATATTTGGTGATGAAGACTGTTAGTGATAAAGAAAATTTGATATGGAATACGATGGAAAGTATTGCCAATGCTCAGCTTGTGCTGGCCATTGGCTTATTTGAAGTTAGAATATATCATGCATCAGGCAAAGAAGAGGAATAATTAAGATGAGCAGTAAAAAATCTGTATGTATCGTAAGCGCCCAGTATTTCCCACATGTGGGGGGCGTGGAGCAGTATGTTGACAATTTTACGAGGGAGCTTTTAAGACTTGGACATTCGGTGACTATACTCACATCGGCGATAGAAGGTGTGGACAGTTACGAGAAAGACGGAAATCTGGAGATTTTCAGACTTCCCACACTTCAGTTCATGGGAGGCAGATTTCCTGTACTTAAGCCGTCAGGAGAGCTTCGCAGATTTACGAAGAACTTTAAGAAGCGAAAATTTGACGTAATGCTTGTGAATATGAGATTTTATTTTATCTCATTATATGCAGTAAGACTTGCAAAGAAGATGAAGTTAAGATGTATTATGCTTGACCATGGTACAAGCCATCTGAATACAGGCGGAAAGATTACATCAAAGCTTGGTGAGTGGTTTGAACACGGCATAACCTGGCTTGAGAAACGGTACTGTAAGGAGTTCGCAGGGGTTTCAGGCGCAACACTGGAATGGGTAAGACATTTTCATATCAATTCGGATACAAGGCTTTATAATGCTGTTGATTTGGAGAAGTTTGAGAAATTAAAGGCTGCAAAGACAAGGGATTTCAGAAAGGAATTCGGCATACCTGAAGATGACATTGTGATTTCCTTTGTTGGACGTGTCACCATTGAGAAAGGTATTCGCCAGCTTGTACATGTGGTAAATAAGATAAATAAAAAGCGAAAAGATGTGTGGCTCATTGCTGCAGGTGACGGCTATCTTATGGATGAGATGAAGGAAGTTGCCTGCGACCATGTTCACATGATTGGACAGGTGGGTATGGAAGATGTGGTGTCATTACTTGACACAAGTGAGATTTTCTGTCTGCCATCCTTTTCTGAGGGCTTCCCTACATGCGTTCTGGAAGCGGGAATATGCGATAACTTTGTTATTACAACATACAGAGGGGGAGCAAAAGAACTCATAACAGGGGAGGAATACGGAATAATTCTTCCCGATAATAATGAGAAAGGTCTGTATAAGGCACTTATGGATGTCATTGACAGACCTGATTACAGAACAGAGGCGGCAAGACGCTGTCATGAGCGTATCGCTTCAAATTATACATGGAAACAGACTGTTAAGAAGTTTTTATCCTTGATAGAATCATAAGGTTAGTGTATGATATGAACGGAAAGGTTTGGTAAAGCATATGAAGAAATTAGTTATCATTCCGGCATATAATGAGGCTGAAAGCATTATAAGTACAGTGAAGGACATACTGGAGAATGCACCGGATTTTGATTATATTGTAATAAATGACCGCTCAAAGGATAACACATATGATTTGTGTGTGAAGGCAGGTTTAAATATTCTTAATCTGCCGTTAAACCTTGGTATAGGCGGAGCGGTTCAGACCGGATACTGGTATGCGTACGACAATGATTATGACATAGCGGTTCAGTTTGACGGTGACGGACAGCATGACGCAAAATATCTCAATATAATGGCAGATGCACTTGTTAACAGTGATGCGAACATGATTATCGGTTCAAGGTTTATTGAGAAGGAGGGTTTCCAGTCTTCAAAAACCAGAAGAATGGGTATAAAGTTTTTTACGCTTCTTATTAAGCTGATGACCGGAAAGAAGATTACTGACCCGACATCGGGCTTCAGAATGTGTGACAGGAAGATTATAGAAATGTTTGCAGAGGGGTATCCGAAGGATTATCCTGAACCTGAGACTACCACCAGAGTCTTGAAACATAAACTTAAAGTTGAAGAGGTTCCTGTGAAGATGCGAGCCAGAGAGGGAGGCGAGTCCTCTATCTCTCTTAAGAAATCAATATACTATATGATAAAGGTACCGCTTGCCATTATCATAGAAAGGATGCGATAGATTATGATGACATTAAAGATTCAGATAATTGTAGGTGTCGTGCTTGTCATAGGTCTTTGCTACGTGATAAATCTCATACGAAAGAACAGGCTTGAACTTAAGTATGCATTGTCATGGCTTGCGGCGGGAGTGGCAGTTCTTATCATTGACTGTTTTCCTGTACTTATGAACAAACTTGCTGATTTAATCGGAATAGATTCACCGGTCAACATGATGTTTTTTATCGGCTTTCTGTTTGTTCTTGTCATTATACTGACAATGACTGTGGCATTGTCCATAGCGGCATCCAGCGTCAAGAGACTGACACAGAAGATAGCACTTTTGGAAAAAAGAGTGAGAGATTTAGAGGAAGAAAAGAAACAGGATTAGTATGAAAGGAGCTTTGATTTACTATGAAAAAGATATTGGTTACAGGAGCAAACGGTCAGCTTGGCCGCGCAGTTAATTTAAAGTACAAGGATAATGCTGATGTGGAGATTTACAACACTGATGTAGTGGAGATGGAAGGTATTCATGTAGTGGATATCACTGATATAGATGACGTAATGAGAGTGGTAAATGAGGTAAAGCCTTATGCTATTATTAATTGTGCTGCTCATACAAATGTGGACGGCTGTGAGAAAGACTTTGATAATGCTTACAGAATAAATGCCATAGGTCCAAGAAATTTAAGTATCGCCGCAAAGAGTGTAGGTGCGAAAATGGTTCATATCTCTACGGATTATGTGTTTGGCGGAGACGGTACAAGACCTTATGTGGAGTATGATGAGACAAACCCACAGGGTGCGTACGGAACAACAAAACTTGAGGGAGAAAAGTTTGTAAAGCAGTTTGCGGACAAGTTCTTTATTATCCGTACAGCTTGGCTTTACGGTGACGGAAAGAACTTTGTAAAGACAATGCTCAGACTTTCAGAGACTAATGATACCATCAGTGTCGTTGATGACCAGATTGGTTCACCTACAAGTACTGCAGTTCTTGCGGATATTATTGATTCACTTATCTGGACAGACAACTACGGTGTGTTCCATGGTACATGTGAGGGACAGTGCAGCTGGGCTGAGTTTACTGAGGAGATTTTCAGACTTACAGGTAAGACAACAAAGGTTAAGAAGATTACAAGTGAGGAATATGCGGCTATGTATCCTGCTTCAGCAAAGAGACCTGCTTATTCCGTACTTGATAACTATATGCTTAGAGTTACAAACGGCCATGTGGCAGCAGATTGGAAAGAGGCCATTCGCGAATATTTAAAATAGTGGACAACACCCCGGAGGATAAATATTGATGAAGAATACCAAATTTGATATAAGAATTTTTGTCCTGTCACTTATAGTGTTCTTTGGATTTGGAGTATTGTATATCAGGGCAAATACAATGCCGGTATTTAAGTATGATTATGTGAGCATAAACAGAAACGACTTTATTACCATAATGGGATATGAGATAGAAGGTAATCATTTTAAAGACGTTAGTGCGGATCCCAAAATGATTCTTACGACACAGGCGTACGAGGATGTTCAAGGTGTAAGGATTGTCTTTGAAGGTGAAAAAGTGCCGGGTGAAGTACAGGCATATTTTAAGGGTGAAGATGAGGAATTTTCAGAATTTAACTCAATTTATGTATACAGTGGTCCTGAAAAATATATAGAGATTGAGTTTCCTAAAGTAACACAGATGATGAGTCTTGATATCAATGATGAATTTATCTTGGAAGATATACAGTTTCTGGTAAATAAAACCCTCGTAAATGAAGGCATTGATTTGTGGAAGTATATTGTTGCGTTATGTGTAGCACTTTTGATTTCGGTAATTACGGCATTTATTCCGATTATGACAAGAACTTGTGATAATGCCGTCAGGCGCTTAAAAGATGTAATATCTTCAATATGTCATCATAAGAAACTGGCATTAATATATATACTGATTGTAGCTCTAATAGGGATACTGTCAATATTAATTGAATACGTTGTTGTCGAGATACTTGATTATGATTATTTTAAGAAATATGAGGCATTGATGATATTTGTGGCAGGTTTTATCGCATTTGCAGCATTTGTGTTGCGAAAGATAACTGCTGAAAAACCACAGTATCTTTTTTTGGTTATAGTTTTATCGCTTGGATGTTTTAATATCATATCATCTCCAAAATTTGTGGGCATTTCCTGGGATGATGAAATACATTATGGCAGAACTGTTTATTTTTCATATGGTGCGGGAGAACAGATTCCGTATGCTGATGCAAAGATGATAAGCATGTATGCGGATATTATTGAAAATAATCATGATTACTATGATAAAGATAACAGAAAACAGGTGCTTGATGAACTGGCCGTTTATGCAGCAGATGGTGTAATGGTTGATACCAATGATTATAGCGTGAATTTATCATATATCACAAACATTGTTCCGTCTATGGGGCTTATTATCGGAAGAGGTCTCGGTCTTGGATACGGTAACACATTTATGCTTGGAAAATTCATGAATCTTCTGTTTTATTCCCTTATTTTTTATAAGGCAATATCCCTTATAAAAAAACGTGGAAAATATCTGTTATGTGTGTTTGGACTGATACCTACACTTGTATTTCTTGCTTCATCGTATTCGTATGATGGATGGGTGGTATCCCTTGCGGTGCTCGGATATGCGATTTTGATATCTGAGTTACAGAAGCCGGAAGAAAGTATATCTTTGAAAAAGTGGATAGGAATTATGGCGATTATGGTACTTGCGTTTATTCCGAAGGCTGTATATTTTCCTATTATCTTCCCGATGCTTTTTATCGGCAAAAAGAAGTTTAGTGAAAAACATAAGTTTAATAAATATGTTTTGTTAAATATTGTAGCGATGCTTTTGCTGCTTTCGACTTTTATCATTCCACTGTTTGTCAGTGGCCCGGGGAGCGGAGATGCACGTGGTGGTGAGGGTATTGACTCTACGGCACAGATGGCATTCATATTTGGAAAACCCCTGGAGTATACTGGTATTTTGCTCAGCTTTTTGGGAAAATATTTTTCATTGAATCAGTCCAATAAATATCTTACATTTTTGGGATATTACGGTATGGCTTCACATTTTACTGTATGTATTGCAGTATTTGCGGCTGTTGCCTGCCTTGATAACAGAAGCGACCATAATAAGCAGGGAAAAGGTTTTAAGGCAATGCTGCTGTTCTCAGCTTTTGCAACGGTATGCCTTGTGGCGACGGCACTTTATATATCGTTTACACCGGTTGGATATTATACTGTAAACGGATGTCAGTGGAGATATCTGCTGCCTATATTGTTCCCGGTACTGTACTTTATGTCCGAGCTTAGGATAAGTACCACAAAGCTTAACAGAAGTCTTATGGCATCTCTGGCAATGATTATTATGGCACTTGTATTTTTAAACGGAATAGGAACTTTGTGTATAAGATACTATTAAATATGAGATTATTTTTTGACAATGCCTGTTACATGTTATATACTACACTAGTTGTCAATTTAAAGGAGTAGAAATATAATGAAAAGTAAGATTGCAGATATTTTTAAAAACAGAAAACTTATAATCAGGTTAGCTTTTAATGATTTTAAGACACAGTATTCCGGTTCATACCTGGGAATTTTCTGGGCATTTGTGCAGCCTGTCGTTACGGTACTTGTATACTGGTTCGTATTTGAGAAGGGATTAAAGGCAGGAACGATGAACCTCAAAGCCGGTATTACAGTTCCGTTTGTATTGTGGCTTATTGCAGGTATTGTGCCTTGGTTCTATTTTCAGGATGCCCTCATTGGAGCGACAAACTCACTTTTGCAGTACACATACCTTGTAAAGAAGGTTGTATTCAACATAAGTATTTTGCCTATAGTTAAAGTTATTTCAGCCCTGTTTGTGCATTTGTTCTTCATGACCTTTGCAGTGATTTTATATACATGCTATGGACATTATCCTGATTTATATATGCTTCAGATTTTTTACTATTCGTTCTGCATTTTGGTGTTTGTCCTTGGAGTTTCGTATCTCACATGTTCGATTGTGGCATTTTTCAGGGACTTAACTCAGATTATCAATATCGTGCTTCAGGTAGGAATATGGATGACACCTATTATGTGGAATATAGACAGCATGGAGTTGTCACCTGTTTTATTGACCATATTTAAATTGAATCCTATGTATTATATAGTTTCGGGATACAGAGATGCCTTTATCGGCAAGGTCTGGTTCTGGGAACATCCGAAGCTTACGATTTATTTCTGGGTGCTTACAGGAATAATGTTTATTATCGGTGCAAGAACATTTAAGAGACTCAAAGTTCATTTTGCAGATGTTTTATAGTGAGGTCAGATATGAGTGAAAATGCAATTGAAGTAAAAGATGTTAGCAAAATTTATAAACTGTATGATAAACCTATGGACCGTTTAAAGGAATCATTGGGATTGTCAAGAAAGAAGCTTTATAAGGAACATTATGCCCTTAATAATGTTTCCTTTGAGGTAAAAAAAGGTGAAACAGTAGGTATCATCGGAACAAACGGTTCCGGCAAATCAACGATTCTTAAGATTATTACAGGCGTACTTAATCAGTCATCGGGCGATGTGAATATAAAGGGAAGAATATCAGCACTTCTTGAACTTGGCGCAGGTTTTAATTCAGAGTATACAGGTATTGAGAATGTTTACCTTAACGGTACAATGAATGGCTTTTCAAGGGAAGAGGTAGA
>JBGVOL010000119.1:0-8036 GCA_045126475.1 Lachnospiraceae bacterium
ATATACTATAATAACCGAAACAAAAAGCAATGAGGGAGTAGTCTCGCGAAAGCGTGATGTTGCCAACAAGCGCGGATACATATTATCCTGGTGCATCTTAAAGACAAGACTCATTAAAGATGAAATATCTTTAATGGGGAATTGTCTTTTTTTATTTTCCATTAAAGGTGGTTCATCTGTCATAAAGCCACGATTTGATGGCAGATAGGAGGATATTATGGTATATCAAAAGGAAATTTCTGAAGTTTTATGTCAATGTGAAACATCCCTTCAGGGATTAAGTGAAGAGCAGGTACTAAAGCACCGGGAAAAACACGGTGAAAATGTTCTGGCAGAGAAGAAGAAGGATTCTCCGCTGCTTGTATTTTTAAAGCAGTTTAAGGATTTGCTTGTAATAATTTTGATTATTGCGGCAATCATTTCAGGTATTAACAGGCAGTTTGAAAGTGCAGTTGTAATTCTTGTGGTAATAACTCTCAATGCGGTTTTAGGTACAGTGCAGACGCTTAAAGCACAAAAATCTCTGGACAGCCTGAAAAAACTTTCGGTTCCGAAAGTGAGGGTTTATAGAGACGGTAAGCTTCAGGAGATTGATTCTACAGAGCTTACGGTAGGTGATGTTGTCCAGATAGAGGCAGGAGATGTCATCAGCGGTGACGGAAGAATTATCCAGTGCTCGTCATTACAGGTAAATGAGAGTGCTCTTACGGGTGAGGTGCTTGCTGTAGATAAGAATACGGATGTAATTCATGAGGACGTGGTTGTAGGCGACAGAAAGAACATGGTTTTCTCAGGCAGTCTTGTGACAAACGGAACGGCAAGGTATGTTGTGACGCATATCGGCATGGATACGGAAATAGGTAAGATTGCAACAATGCTCAATGACACAAAGGAAAGAAAGACACCGCTGCAGAAAAGCCTTGACGAGATGAGTGCAAAGCTCTCGGTTGTCATACTTGCCATATCCGTAGTGGTTCTCTGCCTCAATTATTTTCTTGCGAAGGAGTCAATACTTGATTCGCTGATGATTGCAGTTGCCCTTGCTGTTGCGGCAATACCTGAGGCTCTTGGTTCCATTGTGACAATCGTTTTGTCCATGAGCACCCAGAAGATGGTTAAGGAAAATGCTATTATCAAAGAACTTAATTCTGTGGAGAGCCTTGGCTGTGTATCTGTAATATGCAGTGATAAGACGGGAACATTGACCCAGAATAAAATGACACCGCAGCAGATTTATTTCTATGATAGTGTTATGGACATAGGGCAGTTAGACAATAAGAAACATGACCATAACGTACTGCTGAAGGCATGCTTTTTATGTAACAATTCAGTAGTGACAGAGAAGCAGAGAATAGGTGACCCTACGGAGCTTGCCCTCACTGACCTTGTAAATCAGTACGCGGATTTTAAGAATACAGCAGTAAGAAAAGAGGAGCTTCCTTTTGATTCAGACAGAAAGCTTATGAGTGTTTCGTCATGTAATCACCTGTATACAAAAGGCGCTCCTGATGTTATTATAGGCAGGTGTAATACGATACTTATAGACGGAAGAAAGGAAAGACTTACAGAGGAACATACAGAAGCAATTTTAAGAGAGAACAGGCGCTGTGCCGACAATGGCCTGAGAGTTTTAGGCTTTGCTTATAAGGCATTTGACGGCGATACAATTACCCTTGAGGATGAATCAGACTTAACTTTTGTAGGTCTTGTATCCCTTATGGACCCTCCGAGAGTTGAAAGCAAAGATGCTGTTGCAAAGTGCAGAATGGCGGGAATTAAGCCGGTTATGATTACAGGCGACCATGTAGTTACGGCAAGAAGCATTGCAAAGCAGATAGGAATATATGAGGAGGGAGATTATGCCATTGATGGTCAGGAGCTTAACGGCATGACAGATGATGAACTTGACGAGAAGCTTTCCCGAATCAGTGTTTATGCAAGAGTTGCGCCTGAGCACAAAATAAGAATCGTCAAGGCATGGCAACGACGCGGCGATATAGTTGCTATGACAGGTGACGGTGTAAATGATGCACCTGCCTTGAAGCAGAGTGATATTGGTGTTGCCATGGGCATAACGGGAACGGAAGTTTCGAAGGATGCCGCAAGCATGATACTTACTGACGATAATTTTTCCACAATAGTAAAGGCGGTTATCACGGGACGAAATGTTTACAGAAATATCAAGAATTCCATTAATTATCTTTTGTCAGGTAATTTTGCGGGAATTCTCTGCGTGCTTATTACATCATTGTTACTGCTTCCTACGCCGTTTTTCCCGGTACACCTTCTGTTTATGAATCTCATTACGGATTCACTTCCGGCAATAGCTATCGGTATGGAGGCCAACTCAAACAATGTATTGAAAGAGAAGCCGAGAAAGTCAAAGGATTCCATTTTGAACAAAGCGACTCTTATGCAAATCGGATTTGAGGGACTTGTAATTGCCGCAAGTACAATGTGCGCGTACATGATAGGATTGCAGGATGACAGGCTTACAGCTTCAACAATGGCATTTGCAACAATCTGCCTTGCAAGACTTCTTCATGGATTCAATTGCCGAAGCAGCCAGCCGTTGCATAAGATAGGTTTTGCCACAAATAAAATGAGCATATTGGCATTTTTGGCAGGCTTTGCACTGTTGCATATAATTTTGTTTGTACCGATACTACACGGAGTATTCATGGTAGGCAGGTTGTCATTGGTACAGCTTCTTACGGTGTACGGATTTGCATTTATACCGACAGTGATTATTCAAATAAAGAAAATTCTTTGTAATTAAAGGAAAACAATGTGATACGGAGGACATATGAAGCTTTATTTTGCGCCCTTGGAGGGCATAACGGGATATGTATACAGGAATGCATTCAATAGTACATTCCATTCAAAAATAGACAAATATTTCTCACCGTTTATCTCTCCGGGGGTAAATCAGCCACTGACCCCTAAGGAATTGCGGGACATACATCCCGACAATAATAAGGGAATATACCTTGTTCCGCAGATACTTGCAAATAATGCCGATGATTTTCTTCTTGCCGCAGAGCATATAAAAGAGCTTGGATATACAGAGGTAAATCTTAACCTTGGCTGTCCGTCGGGTACGGTTGTGGCAAAGAAAAAAGGTTCGGGACTTCTCGGAGAGCCCGACATGCTGGAGCGCATGCTTGATAAGATATATGTGACATCCGACCTTAAGATTTCCGTCAAAACAAGAATCGGAAAGGACAGTCCTGACGAATTTCCGATGCTTTTAGACATTTTTAATAAATTTCCCATAGAGGAGCTTATAGTACATCCGCGTATTAGAACCGATTTTTACAAAAATAAACCAAACATGGAGATGTTTTCAATGGCAGCAGATGAGAGCAGGAATAAACTCTGCTACAATGGAGACATAGTTACGTCAGATGATTTTGCTGCCATACAAAATGCGTACCCAAAGCTTGAAGCAGTTATGATTGGAAGAGGATTCTTACGAAATCCAATGCTTGCAGACGAGATAAATGAGGGCAAAAAGCCTGATATGAATAAAATTAAGGAGTTCCATGACAAGGTACTTGAGGGATACATAGAAGTAATGTCAGGAGAGCGCCCGGTACTGTTCAAGATGAAGGAAATCTGGAGCTATATGATTGTTCTTTTTGAAGATGCGGAAAAATACGCTAAAAAAATACGAAAAGCAGAGAAACTGGGCATGTACAGGGAAGTTGTTGATGAACTGTTTGACAGAGATATAGATTTTTGTGTTATAATATAGTTTGCATCAAGAGCAAATAAGCAATAGTCAAAGAAAAGATTTTGATGACAACTGAAATTACTTAACCTGTAGGGAGTTTGAGTTATTGCAAATGAGTCAGAGGAGATTAATACAATGAGAAATAAAAGGGTTTCAGCGGTTGTTTATGCTTTGCTGGCTGCTGTATTCTATGCATTAAATACACCTTTTTCAAAGATATTACTTAATGATGTATCGGCCACATTTATGGCAGCATTTCTATATATGGGTGCAGGTCTCGGCATGGGAATCATGTATTTGTTTCATATTAAGAACGAGGATAAGACAGAAAGGCTTACAAAAAAAGATTTGCCATATACAGTAGGAATGATAGTGCTGGATATTATGGCACCGATTTTTCTCATGCTTGGCATCAGTATGGGCTCAGCAGCAAATGCTTCCCTGCTTGGGAATTTTGAAATTGTTGCAACAACGGTTATAGCACTTTTTCTGTTTAAGGAAGCTGTCTCCGGCAAGCTTTGGATTGCAATAGCCTTCATTACTCTTTCAAGTATTATTCTTTCCTTTGAGGGGAGCGAAAGCTTCAGATTCTCATATGGTTCGCTGTTTGTTATTTTGGCAACCACCTGTTGGGGACTGGAGAATAACTGTACACGAAAAATCTCTGATAAAAGTACATATGAGATTGTTGTGCTTAAAGGGATATTCTCCGGTGGCGGAGCTTTTGTAATAGCAATGATTATTGGAGAACAAATACCTGAAGTGAGATATATCCTGTCAGCTATGGTGCTTGGATTTATCGCATATGGTCTTAGTATCTTTTTGTATATCAGGGCGCAAAGAGATTTGGGAGCAGCAAAGACAAGTGCATATTATGCGGTTGCACCATTTATAGGAGCATTTCTGGCGTTTGTACTTAATGGTGAACGGCTTACATGGGTTTACTTCGCAGCGCTTATATTCATGCTGATAGGCAGCGTATTTGTAGTTTATGATACGATGGTCAGACATCATTCCCACGGACATACTCATACAATCAGACACACCCATGACGGAACGACCCACACCCATGTAATCACCCATGAACATGAGCATAATCATTTTACTGATTCAGAAAAACACAGACATATCCATAAAGACTTTATGGACAGTGAAGAACACAGACTGGCACATATTAAAGGAATATAGCGATTAAAAATGCAGCCTACAGTCTCTTAGAAAGAAACTGTAAGCTGCATTTTAAACTGCTCCTGACCATATACCGCATGAGGTATGTCTTTAGGCATAATAAGTGTTTCACCCTCATGAAGAATAAACTCTTCTCCACCTACAGTTAACTTGCCTGTACCTTCAAGCACAGTAACCATGGCATCGCCGCCTGCTGCGTGAGTGGAAATCTCCTCTCCTTTGTCAAAAGAAAAAATCGTCATGCTGACTTTTTCGTTCTGAACCAGAGTTTTGCTGACAACCTGACCCTTCTGATAATCTACTAAATCTTTTAATTTCAAAGAAACCTGCTTTTCAATATTCTTGTACATTTTCTACCTCCGTTGAACGTTGTTTAGTGTGCTTGATAGTTATTAGATGTAAATTATACTATCATACTGAGGGGGAAATGTCTGTTGTAATTACAACAAAGAAAGGTTGAAATATGTCTGTCATATCATTGAAAACGGTTAGAATTGAAGAATTGTAAGGCTAACCGTCAGTTTAAATTAAAATTTCGGTTGAGGACAAAAAAACAAGATTCTAACCGTAAGTTAAAGTCTTGACTGACGGTTAAACAATCAGAAATAGGGAAAAAGCTGTAATTGTTAGATTAGAACTACGGTTGAAAATAAAATGGTAAAATTCTAACCGAAACTTTAACTTAGGAGCAACGGTTGAATTAATGATTTTGTGTATTTAACCGTTTTTTAGTTGATAATTTAAATAAAATAGACACATCATACACTTGAAAAAGCTGTAATATGCATGTGTTCCGGCGCGCTACGCCCCGCCCCGCAGGGGACGCTTCACTCTTTTGAAAATTACTGGCTTAACGTATATGGAACTTCAAGTGAAAATGAACCGGATTTTGATTCATTGCGGAGAAAATCTTATATTTAGAGCACAGAATCAAAATCCGGTTTATTATACTTGAAGTTCCCTGATACGCTAAACAGAAATCTACTTCACTTTTCTAAGGAAATATTCATGCAGTCTTGTATCTTCATTAAGTTCCGGGTGGAAGGCTACGGCCAAAAGATTATCATTCTCTACGGCAACGATTTTGCCGTCAACTACAGATAAAACCTCTGTATTATCGTAGACTTCTTCTATATAAGGAGCTCTTATGAATGTCATAGGAATTTTACCTATACCCTTGAACTCATCCTCAGTATAGAAACTGCCCAGCTGTCTGCCGTATGCGTTTCGCTTAACTCTTGCAGGCAGAAGCCCGAGGTGAGGGCCTTCACCTCCGGCAATTTCACTGGCAAGAAGTATCATTCCTGCACAGGTTGCAAGGACAGGAAGACCATTTTTAATCTTTTCTTTTAAAGTGTCTTCCATGCCAAGCTCGCGAATAAGCTTGCTCTGAACAGTGCTCTCGCCTCCCGGAAGAACGAGAGCATCAAAATCTTTAAGGACATCATCCTTTTTTCTAAGCTCAATACAATTTACACCAAGTTTGTTAAGAACCTTTTCATGTTCAATAAATGCACCCTGTACTGCAAGTACAGCTACGGTTATATCTGACATAGAATTAAGCTCCTTTCTGAAAATGAAATGTGGGACAGGTTAACTATTCGCCTCTCTTAGCCATAAGAAGCTGGATTTCCTGCTCGTTGATGCCGACCATAGCTTCACCGAGATTTTCAGAAAGCTCAGCAATCATCTTGTAATCGTTGAAGTTTGTTACAGCCTTAACGATAGCCTGTGCACGCTTCTCAGGATTTCCTGACTTGAAGATACCTGAACCTACAAATACACCTTCAGCGCCTAACTGCATCATAAGAGCAGCATCAGCAGGAGTTGCAACGCCGCCTGCCGCAAAGTTTACAACAGGAAGTCTCTTGTTGTCATGTACATACTGTACAAGTGAGAATGGAACGCGAAGCTCCTTTGCTGCCTCATAAAGTTCATCCTCTCTCATAGAAGAAATTCTTGCGATTTCCTGATTCATCTTTCTCATGTGACGTACAGCCTGAACAACATCACCTGTACCAGGTTCACCCTTTGTTCTGATCATTGAAGCACCCTCGTTGATTCTTCTTAATGCCTCGCCTAAATCCTTAGCTCCGCATACAAAAGGAACTTTGAACTTTGTCTTGTCGATGTGGTAAACATCATCAGCCGGTGAGAGAACCTCACTCTCATCAATATAGTCAATCTCGATAGCCTCAAGAATCTGAGCCTCAGCAAAATGACCGATTCTGCACTTAGCCATAACAGGGATTGAAACAGCTTCCTGAATACCCTTAATCATTGCAGGGTCGCTCATTCTTGCAACACCGCCTGCTGCACGGATATCAGCAGGAATTCTTTCAAGAGCCATTACCGCACATGCACCTGCTGCTTCGGCAATCTTAGCCTGCTCAGGAGTAGTTACATCCATTATTACACCGCCCTTTAACATCTGGGCTAATTCCTTGTTAAGTTCATATCTTTCTGACATATCAATACCTTACCTTTCCTATTTTAAATAAATAAATCCATACCCTTTACAAATGGTATGGAAATAATTATAATCAAAGCTGGACATATTGAAATGACCATTTTGAATATATTCAGAATGGTCAGATTGAAAGAGGTGGCAGGTATGCTTACATATTCATTTGCAGATTTAGGTTCAGACAGTCTTTATGAACATTTGTATAAATGTATAAAAAACGACATAATAAACGGCATTTTGAAGGTTGGCGACAAACTTCCGTCAAAGCGAAATTTTGCAAAGAATCTGGACATAAGTACAATTACAGTGGAAAATGCATATTCACAGCTTATTGCGGAAGGATATATTTACTCGATTCCAAAAAGAGGATATTTTGTGTCGGATATATCGGCGATGGAGAGAAATGAAAACATTATCCCTCAGATAAAGAAAGAGGATGTGGAATTAAAGAAAATGGAGCATCCGGTGAACGACTGCTTTGCGGATTTTGTATCAAACAGAAACCTTCCAAAGAATTTTCCGTTCTCCATATGGGCAAAACTTACAAGAGAGTTAATGTCAGAAGAGGGAGCAGCGCTTATGGCAATACCGCCTGCGGGAGGTATTCCCGAACTGAGAAATGCCATAGCAGAATATATGTATCAG
>JBGVOL010000120.1:0-2473 GCA_045126475.1 Lachnospiraceae bacterium
ATATTCTTCCCCTAAAGTTTTCAGTCTGATCATTCGTTTCATACCCGGAAGCTTTACAGCTAAATATTTGCCTTCTCCATGGGCATTCTTGATTTCATATCCCTTATTTTCCATCTGGGAAAGAAAACTATCAAAAGAGGCTGCCTGTAATATGCAGGCATCTACATCTCTTTTTACCATATCGGACCATATAAATTTGCCGTCACGGTATCTGTTCCATTCCCTGTCAGTTCTCTGCCTTTTCCCCGGCTCTTCATCCAATTCAATCGTTGAAAGACCATATTCCTCACATAACCGGTTTGTTATCGGCTGTATATACCTCTCCCAGTCACCTTTCTTGTAATGGTATTTTTTCCCGTCACGAAAAGAAACACTGTTAAACACAATGTGCGAATGCGGGTGCTCCGTATTATCATGGACGGCATACACAGCCTCATAGTCATTGCCAAGATACTCTTTTACAAACTTCTCTGTAAGCTCAAATACAGTATCAGGACTGGTTTCTCCTTCCTTAAAGGATAGAATAATGTGATACGCCTGCCGTTTATCAAGCTTATTAAACTTCTTCTTTGTCTCCTTCATCTGCTCAAAAGCCATATCCACCTGACAGTTTACTGCAGCAACAAGTCTTCCATTCTGAGTCTTTTCTGGAACCGTGATATAATCAAGTGCTGATTTCAGGTGCTTTCCATGAAAGGAACTGCCACAGTCTTTCATATGAAGTATCTTACTAATTGCCAAGACTGACCACCGCCTCTTTTAAAGTAGCATTTAACTTCCTCATATAAGCAATCAGCTGTTCCCTGTCAGCCTTTGAATATAGCTCATAGTTATGATGATGAACAATCTGGTTAATATTCACTCCGATATGATTTACTTCATTGATAAGCTCTTTGATTAGCTTCCTTATTTCCGGATAATCATTTGGTTTCTGACTAATGAGAAATCTCAAATATTCTGCCTCATTCATACCTGCATTTGTTGACTTTTCTTCCAACAGCTTTGCTTCTGACGGTGTAAGTCTGAGTGTCTTCCTTACACAATGAACCTTATCTGCCACCTCTGTCACCTTCCTTCAATGGCTCGTCTCTGATAGCTTCACACAATGTTCCAACTGCTTTATCCACTCCATTACGCTGTAGATTAGCTACAAATGCTTCTGCCAGTTCTGTTGCAAGCAGTTCCACCTTTGCTGCATACTTTGTCTGGTCAAATAGTTTATCCAGTATCTGCTCCTGTTCCTTAAGAGAATTCATTTTCTCCTCAAGCTTTGAGTATTCTGCATCTGATATATCAGACTTCTTCATTTCTTCTGTGGTATGCAAAATCAACTCATAGTTCCATTCACAGACGCTGTCAATCAGATCATCAACAGAATATTCATCTGTATCATACTGGTCATCATTTACATCAACCCTGACAAGGTTCCCTTCCTTATCCGTACTAAGGCGGTAATCATGACCTTCCATATAATCAAGAAGCATCTGTGCCTCTACCTTATTGATGATTTTGAATTCTTCATGCTCCCGCATCCAGTCAAGAAGTTCACCTGCATCTGTCATAAAGTGCATTTTCTCATCCATCGTCCCTGCACACCTCCTTATCTGTGTTAGTAATTCTTCAATTCCCATCCATGGATTATCTCTAACGGAATGAACATTACGAACTTAAGATATCCATGGCAAGATACGCATTAGAGACATCTCTGCCCCTAATGCATCTTGTCAGGGGAGAAAATCCCCTGAAACCCCTTAAAATCACTATGACTATGAATATTTAATAGCCATTTTGCCTCTGGCTATTGAAAAGTAATAGCCATTTTACGGCTGGCTATGAAAAAGTAATAGCCATTTTTTCAGATATTTTTTATGGCTATGAAAAAGTGCTAGCCATTTTTGCCTTGGCTATTGAAATGTAATAGCCATTTTATGGCTGGCTATGAAAAAGTAATAGCCACCGATTTGGTACCCAAAAAACACATTTTTCATGGCTATTAAAAAGTTATAGCCTTTTCTTTCCTGGCTATGAAAATCTAATAGCCATACTCCATTTGGATATGATTTTTTCATAGCCACTTGATTTTCATCTGATAATTTTATCCAATTCCGGTATTCTTTCTGCTTTTGCTTTTACAAGCCACTCATTGTAGTCTTTGCATCCCTTTGGTGGTGGAGAGTCTGTCACATCATAATCAAGCTGATAATACTTTTCCATCAACATTTCTGCTGCGTCTCTTCCAGCCTTGTCATTATCCAGACAAAACTTGATGCTTGATATCTGCAGATGTTCTTTTAAGAATGTTTCAAGCGGAGCATCAGCCACCATACCAAGGGCAATCATGTTACTCTCAAAATCCCTGTGAATATCCATATAGCTCATCAGGTCAATGGCAGCCTCAAATACTATAAGCTCTGTGCTCTCTTCATTTGCAATATTAAAGCCATACCGCTTATCATTTCCCGGCACATCACAC
>JBGVOL010000121.1:0-3109 GCA_045126475.1 Lachnospiraceae bacterium
TTAGAAAATTATATGCAAATCTCATGTTAATCACGAACCTCATCTCCTATATTTTAAAATAGTAATATCATTAGTAAATTAACTTTATTATACCATTATTATCTGATTTCTTTCAATGGCAATGTGCTTTTTATTACATAAATCTCTATTAATCTACTTTTATTAAGATATTTTAATTTATTTTTAATGCGCAAAAAAGAGCCATATAAGCTATGGCTCTTTTTATAAATGATTCTTCTTATTTCTTGATTAATAAAGATTTTCCTGTCATTTCAGCAGGCTGTGTCATTCCCATTGTTTCAATCAGAGTAGGAACGATATCTGCAAGGCATCCGCCTTCTCTTAATGTATAATTCTTGTCATAATTAACCAGAATGAAAGGTACCGGGTTTGTTGTATGAGCGGTAAATGGTGCACCTGTTTCATAATCAACAAGCTGTTCTGCATTACCATGGTCAGCACAGATAAACATTGTTCCGTCAACTGACTTAAGTGCTTCAACCGCCTTGCCTACGCACTCATCTACTGCCTCTACCGCCTTAACAGCAGCAGCCTCAATACCTGTATGACCAACCATGTCAGGGTTTGCGAAATTGATGATAATCACATCATATTTATCAGATTTAATTGCCTCACAGAGCTTGTCACATACCTCATATGCACTCATCTCAGGCTTCAAATCATATGTTGCAACCTTTGGTGATTTAACGAGAATTCTGTCCTCGCCCTCATTTGGCTCCTCTACACCGCCGTTAAAGAAGAATGTTACATGAGCATATTTCTCTGTCTCTGCAATTCTTGCCTGCTTTAAGCCCTTAGCTGCAAGGAATTCACCAAATGTATTTGTAAGCATAACTTTCTTAAATGCAATTTCCTTGTTTGGAATTGTAGCATCATACTCTGTAAAGCATACATATGTTACGTCTTTTCTTGCCGGTCTCTCAAATCCGTCAAACTCATCCATACAGAATGCTCTTGTAATCTCTCTCGCTCTGTCAGGGCGGAAGTTAAAGAATACAACCGAATCCTTATCAGAAACTGTAGCTACAGGTGCACCGTCCTTTGTGATTACTGTAGGAACAACAAATTCATCTGTAACATCTTTTGCGTATGAATCAGCTATTGCCTGTACAGGACATGTAGCTGTCTCTCCGACGCCTTCTGTAATTGCCTTGTATGCCTTCTCTACTCTGTCCCATCTGTTATCTCTGTCCATTGCATAGTAACGTCCTGAAACAGAAGCGACCTCACCTACACCGATCTCCTTCATCTTCTCAACAAGCTGCTCCATAAAACCTTTGCCTGATGTAGGAGCTGTATCTCTTCCATCTAAGAATGCATGAACATAAACCTTGCTTATACCCTCTCTCTTTGCCATCTCAAGAAGTCCGAAGAGATGTGTAATATGACTGTGAACACCACCGTCTGATAAAAGTCCGAAAGTATGAAGTGCCGAACCGTTCTTCTTACAGTTGTCCATTGCCTTTAAAAGAGCCTCATTCTTAAAGAAATCACCGTCCTCTATTTCCTTTGTGATACGTGTAAGCTCCTGATATACAATACGTCCTGCACCCATGTTAAGATGTCCTACCTCAGAGTTACCCATCTGACCGTCAGGAAGTCCTACCGCAAGTCCGCTGGCGTTACCTCTCACAAACGGACACTCAGCCATAAGCTTGTCCATTACAGGTGTCTTTGCAATTGCTACTGCATTTCCCTGGTTCTTTTCATTTAATCCATAGCCGTCAAGTATCATTAATACAACTGGTTTCTTGCTCATCGTTATGTCTCCTTTATTGTTTGCTTCATATTTACACATAATAATTTCAAAATCACAGGCATAAAAGCCCATAATTCCAGAATATTTTAACATAATGATTTTGGAAATTCAAGACAATAAGAATTGAAAAATATTATCTTTTGTCGTATAATAAATTATCTTTTTTTGATGGAGGTCATTCTTTATGGAGAATAATATTATTGTGGTTGCATTGGGAAGAAATGCATTCTCTGATTCCTTTCCAAAACAGCAGGAAAGAGTAAAATTAGCAGCAAAGGCCATCGCTGACCTTGTTGAAGCAAAATATGAAGTTGTTGTTACACACAGCAACGGTCCCCAGGTTGGTATGATTCAGACCGCCATGACTGAATTTTCACGTCTTGATTCAAAATACACTGTTGCACCTATGTCTGTATGTGGTGCAATGAGCCAGGGATATATCGGATATGATTTGCAGAATGCAATCCGTTCAGAATTGTTAAACAGAGGCATATACAAGCCTGTATCTACAATTATAACACAGGTGCGTGTTGATCCTTTTGACCCTGCCTTCCACAACCCATCAAAGGTTATCGGACGTCTTATGACAAAGGACGAGGCTGAACTTGAGGAGAAGAAAGGCAACTACGTTGTGGAAGACGGCGAAGGTTACAGACGTATCATCGCTTCGCCTCAGCCTGTAGATATATATGAGATTGATGCCATCAAGGCATTGGTTGATGCACACCAGATTGTCATTGCAGCAGGTGGCGGCGGTATTCCGGTTCTTGACCAGCGTACACAGCTTAAAGGTGCCAGTGCCATCATTGAAAAAGACTATACTGCTGCAAAGCTTGCTGATATGCTTGATGCTTCTACCCTTCTTATTCTTACATCAAGCGATAATGTGATTCTTGACAAGGGTACTGACCATGAGCGCGCATTACATCAGCTCACAATCAACGAAGCACAGGAAATTGTCACAAACGGCAATCTTAATCCTCTTACAAAGCTTCCGAAGGTTGAAGCATCCGTAAACTTTGTATCTGCAAAGGCAGGCAGACGCGCCATCATATCACACCTAACAAAAGCAAAAGATGCCATTAACGAAAAAATCGGCACAATAATAAAATAACTATATAAAAACCGGCACTGCCACGTCATATTGACATAATTCGTATTATAGGAAGTATATATGCCTGTAAATAGTAGAATGTATTTTTGCTTCATCTTAGGGATTTTGTGAATTTTCTTATGGCATAACCTCCCGCTGCAGGTTTGTGTCTTTCATAAAGGTCGACAAGCGGCAGGACATGTCCATCAGGAACAGACATCCGTGTAAAGATTTTG
>JBGVOL010000122.1:0-41587 GCA_045126475.1 Lachnospiraceae bacterium
GTATGCTATGGTAACAATCATTAAAACAAGTGATGATTCCGTAAGCGGTACTCCGTCGCATTTCATATAGTACATTTGTACAGGCTGACCACCTGTTGCACTAGGTGTTATAGCACTGACAAAAAAACCGACAAACGAATATTTAAGACAGTGAATGAAATTTATTGCACACGAAAGTGATTTCATAAGATAATGAATTATAATCGATTCAAAAGAAACGAATATCAGCATCATCATCAAACCAACTAACAACCACATAAAGTTTGCTTCAGAAATATAATACAAAAGCTTGTCGAATTCCTGATCTTTTAGTACAAAATAGAATGTGGCACACATAAGTACAACAAGAAATAATCCATTCAAAAGATACTTCTTTTTTTTCATCAGTTATCTATACCTTTCTAAAAAATCACACCATTTAATTTTACTTCTTATTACGTACTATGTCAACAATTAAATCAGCCGTGCCCTCTATACCCAGAAGACCGCTGTCGATGGAAAGGTTGTAGGTTTTCGCCTCTCCCCATTTTTTGTTTGAATAGCTGTTATAGTAGGCAGCTCTTTTTTTATCTGTTTTATTAATGAGATCCTGTGCTTCCTCTTCGGTCTTTACGCCTACTCTCTCCATAATCCTCTGTACGCGGTGTTCCATGGTGCCGTGAATAAAGACACTTAGAAGGTCAGGATTATCTTCAAGTGCGTAATCCGCACATCTGCCTACAAATATACAGGACTCTTTTTCGGCAATATTCTTAATGGCATCAAATTGGGCAAGGAATATCTTATGTCCTATGGGCATATCAACATAGCCGGAAGGTGTATAGCCCATTGAGTATGTATCCATGACAAGTGAGTAGAGAAAACTTTTTGTAGGTTTCTCATCATGAGCTTCAAATATTTTTTCACAGAGACCACTCTCTTTTGCTGCTACTGACAAAATCTCTTTATCGTAGCATTTTATTCCAAGCTTCTCTGCAATGCGGAAACCAATCTCACGTCCGGCACTTCCATATTGTCTTCCGATTGTAATGACTATATGCTTATCCATATTGTTATCCTCCTTTATATGTTATTCAGCCTCTGAGAGTCTGTATGAGTTTTTGAAAATACTCAGGAAGTTCTGAGTCAAATTCCATATATTTTTTTGTAGTCGGGTGAATAAAACCAATACATTTTGCATGAAGTACCTGTCCCTGAAGCTTAAACGGACAGGTCTTCGGTCCGTAAACTTCATCACCCAGAAGCGGATGATTGATACTTGCCATATGGACACGTATCTGGTGAGTTCTGCCTGTCTCAAGCTGACACTCTACAAGTGCATATCTGCCGAGATTTTCAAGAACATGATAATGGGTCACGGCATGTTTTCCGTCAGGACGTAACGCCATCCTTTTACGATCCGTCTGATGACGCCCGATATTTCCCTCAACGGTGCCATCTTCATCATTAAAAGAATTATATACAATTGCCTGATATTTTCTTGTTATGGAATGTTCTTTCAATTGTTCGGCTATAAAGTTGTGCGCCTTGTCATTCTTACATACAACAAGAAGACCGGTGGTATCCATATCTATTCTATGCACAATACCCGGGCGAAGTTCACCGTTTATTCCTGAAAGGTTGTCCCTGCAATGGTACATAAGTGCATTGACAAGTGTTCCCGTATAATGTCCGGGAGCCGGATGAACAACCATACCCTTTGGCTTATTTACTATAAGAATATCTTCGTCCTCATATACAATATCAAGTGGAATATTCTCAGCAGGAATGTCAGCCGGAACCGCATTGGGAATAAGAATTTCAATGCGGTCATTTTCCCTGACTTTGTAATTAGCCTTGACAGTCTTCCCGTTGACAGTAATGTTTCCGTCAGATATAAGTCCCTGAATGCGTGATCTTGTCAAATCAGGTGATGCAAGAGATATATACTTATCAATCCTGATTAAATCATCTTCATCGGTTACAACAATATTATTTACATTCATCTTCAACCACCCATTTCTTCTGTGCATCGAACAGGTAATCAACCTCTTTTCCTTTCAATGCGAAAAAACAGATAAGAATAATAACAACAGCGGATATGGTAATATAACAGTCAGCCACATTAAACACAGGAAAATCAATCAGCTTAAAGTAGAAAAAGTCAACGACATATCCCTGTGCCAGCCTGTCAATCAGATTTCCGGCTGCACCTGCAATCAGGATAAACAAATCAAACTGCAGCCATCTGTATGCGCGAACATTTACCTTATTACCAAAAATACCAATGATTTTGCTTATTCTGTATATCTCGAATATGACAAGCGGAATAATAATTGCCGTAATTAAAACAAAAAGGCTTGTTCTACCGGAAAATATACCATAGGCCGCACCTTTGTTTTCAACATACAGGAGTTCAAATACTCCGTCAAATATGACAAACGGTGCACTGCCCTTAAGTTTGTCTACAGCAATAAACTTTGTAAACTGGTCAAATATTAAAAGTGCAATTGTCACAACAATGCATGACAGCCAGTATATTGTCTTTTTTTTATTCATAATTGTTAAACTCTCCGGATTTTACTTTTATCAGTGCTTCAGACATTTCATTCTGAGTAACACTCTTATCAATGACTGCATTTCCGATGGATTTAAGAACAACAAATTTGATATTTCCCTTTTCCATCTTTTTATCATTTAATGTTGCATTCATGACATCATTCTCATCAAAACCGTCCTCTGAAACCGGCAGATTGAAAATTTTATGAGCCTTGATTATTTTGCACAGGTCTTCGTATGATATGTATCCTTTCTTAAAAGAAATGTATGAAGCTGCGACAGAGCCGATTGAAACACACTCACCATGTAAAAGTTTGAAGTTTACGCACTTTTCAATTGCGTGTCCCAGAGTGTGTCCCATATTAAGAAGGGCTCTCTCTCCCTGCTCTTTGAAATCATTCTCTACTACCTGTCTCTTGGTATCACAGCATACATAAATCATATATTTCAAAACGTCGCTGTTATAATTTATTATATCACAAGCATTGTCCATAAGCCAGTCCATAAAATCGGCACGTTTAATTAATCCGTATTTCACAACCTCTCCCATACCGGATAAAAAATGGCGTTTTGTCAGAGTTTTAAGGGTTGAAGTGTTTATATATACAAGCTTTGGCTGGTAGAATGCTCCAACCATATTTTTGTACGAATCAAAATCAACACCTGTTTTGCCTCCAACAGAGCTGTCTACCTGAGACAATAGTGAAGTCGGAACCTGAATAAAATCTATACCTCTCAAATAAGTGGCGGCCGTAAAGCCTGTCAAATCTCCTGTAACACCTCCGCCCAATGCAACAAGAAGGTCTTTTCTGTCAAAATGATTAAGAATGAGAAATTCATAAACTTTTTTAACTACGTCAAGATTCTTATTCTCCTCACCGGCAGGAAATGTATAGATAAACACCTGCTTACAAACCTTTTTAAATACAGATACAAGTTCTTCGCCGTAGATTGCACCTACAGTTGATTCTGTAACTATGCAGATTTTTCTGTTTTCGGGATTAAAAGGAGTCATCTCGTCAACCAGTCGGTCAAAACTGTTCTCAAAGACTATATCATAAATAGGTACATTCCCGTCATGCACAGTCATTCTGTTTCCTATCACATCAGAAACATGAGTTTTATTAACATTAATATTATCAGACATAACACTAAAAAATCTCCTTATAAAAATAAAATGCATTAATTAAACAAAATCCTCCGGTAAAGGACAAGATATGCATTGCACTTGCTTTGCCGAAGGAAAATAGTCAATCTTTACTTACTGCTGTTTAAATGCAGCAACATCAAATCCGCTACCCAGTAACTCCTGGAAATCACCGGAAATCTCTACTGATTCAGGTGTGATAATAAATATGTAGCTTGATACTTTCTGTAAGTTTCCATTGATTGAATAGCATGAGCCTGATGTAAAATCAATTATTCTCTGGGCTATATCAACATGGAGTCCTTCAAGATTTAATATAACAGCTCTGCCGCTTAAAAGAGTGTCTGTTATTTCTCTTGCGTCTTCAACATTTGCAGGTTTTATTACACATACTTCCATATTACTTCTCCCTGTTCTCATGGGAACAACTTTACCGTTATTACGTGAAACGACTTTCTGTGGCTTTGACGGCTTCTGTACAGAATCTTCAAAACCGGCAGATGACGAAGTGTCCTCATCAAAATTATCCTCTTTTTTTACCTTTTTTGATGACTTCTTCGGCTCATTATCATAATCGTCGTAATCATCATAATCATCGTAATCGTCGTAATCCTCATCATCATTTAATTTTAAAAGATTTAAAAACTTGTCACTAAACTTGCTCATTTTTATTCTCCTATTATTTTATATAGCGTAATTTCTGGCACCAAATATGCTTGTTCCTACCCTTACAAGCGTTGCGCCTTCTTCTATGGCGGTTTCAAAATCACCGCTCATGCCCATAGAGAGCATGTCCATACTTACATTATCAATGTTTTTCTTTTGTATGTCAACCGATAATTGTTTTAATTCATTAAAATATTTACGATTTTCTTCTCCGTCAGATACAAAAGGTGCAATTGTCATTAAACCTTTTATTCTTAAATGAGGAAATTTGGAAATGGTTTCAACATTTTTAATGGTTTCATCGGCATCAAGACCAAATTTTGTATCCTCACCGGCAACATTAACCTGAACAAGAATATTGACAGTAACATTTTTCTTTGCAGCTTCCTTTTCAATCTGTTCAGCAAGCTTTACTGAATCCACAGAGTGGATAAGAAAGACTTTATCTACAATGTACTTTACTTTATTTGTCTGAAGGTGTCCTATGAGATGCCATCTTATGTCTTTTGGAAGAACTTCGTATTTTTCAGTGAGCTCCTGAACCTTATTTTCACCAAAATCCCGCACACCGTAATCATAAAGGGTTTTAATATCTTCAGCAGGTTTTGTTTTGCTCACGGCTATAAGAGTTACTTCATCTTCACGCCTTGAGGCTTTCTGACATGCCGCTTTTACTCTGGCATTTACATTATTGTAGTTTTCAATTAACATAACAACACTTCCTTTTGTTAAAAATCAAATTCAGATTAGTGATATACAACCTGATTTTCTTTCACGGTATTACTGTCAAGAACTATGTGGTCGTAAACAAGAAGTCCGTATGCAGTACCGCTCTCGATTATATAATAGTCCGTGCTCTCGGCCAGTATATTAACTTCCCTGAATACACAGTAACCGTTATTTATGTTATATACACCCGTAAGGGTCGCTTTTGCACTTATGGTGTACTTTTCGGAATTATCCTCAAGGACAAGATTATCACCGGCATTGAAGGCATCGGTGCTGACATAATACATGCCGTCCTTATACTCATATATTTCAGGATTTATGTACTCTACAGAAACATTTCCCTTGTCATCATATTTTTCCAGAAGAAAACCTGTATCTTTGGTATTTCCTCCATATGTGGCAAAACGTTCGGGAATAGTGTAAAAATCCATATTAACAAGGGATGTCTTTGGTATCTTAAGTCCCTCTATCTGCTTTTCAACAATTTGAATATCAACAAATCTCTCGGAAACAAATCTCACCATATACTGGTCAAGTGATATCTGCCCATAAGCATGTCCGCCTATATAGATTATCTTAAAGCCACCCACAGCAGTTATGCCGTTTTCTTTGAAACGTATCTTTATGACATCATCCTCAAGATATTTTATTACATCTTCATCTGACAGAGGAATAAGTATATCCCAGTGCTCGCTGTTAATTGTCTTATATATCGGTGTTCCTTCTGCAACAAGGTCATTTGACTTGCGTGAGACTTTAGAATAATTCTCCTTGCCAAAATCACCGACTGTAAGGGAATTTATGTCTCTGCCTTCATATCCGTCAATATAATAACTTACTATGCCTGATTTGGCTGCCTTAACCATATTGAAAAGAGACAGGTTTTCGCTGCTCATGGAACCTATTATCTCATTAATGGCGTTCATATTTACATATTCAAGTAATGCGGCATCTATATCCACCTTGAAATTATATACAGCATCAAAATTGGTATCACTGTAACTAAGAGAGAAATCAGAAATCATGTTCTTGATATCTGCATAATTTTCTGAAGTAAGAGCACCCTCTTCCTCAAGTGTTTCCGCAATAAGCTCCGAAATCTTTCCGTTCTCATCAATGGTATAGACAGAAGAGCCGACAGCAACCTTCTCCCCCTCACGGACAAAGCAATTGAGATATCCGGCATTAGGTGATGTGTAAACAGTCTCATCTCTGATAATCAGACCTTCATAATACTTGTTTGCCGACTCTGCCGTCTTACCATAGACAACTTCGTACACTGAGATTTTGTCTCTTGTCACAAACATTACGGTATATATAAGAAAATATATAAATATACATGCAAATATGAGAACACCTATATTTACATTGCGCCGTTTTCTATATTTAACTACTCTGCCATTTTGTCTTTTATCTGCCAAAGTGTATATATCCTCCTAAAATCTTCTCGTGAGACATTATACATCAAATATAAGTTTAAGTCCACTTTTTCATCCAATAATTGACCTGTAAAATATACGCAATAAGCTGCGGACCGGCCATAAGCTGCCCATACCAAGGTTTTCCGTAATCCTTTTCACTTCCCATAAATGCTATAGCCTTGTTTTTATCAATGAGTTCGTGAACAGGTTCCGACGGTGAGTTGAGCAGTTCATTGAAGTGCTTGCATAATACAGCCTCATATCCAGGATGATATGTTTTCGGATACGGACTCTTTTTTCTGTACAAAACGTTATCAGGGAGGACGTTCATTTGGCGTGCGGCTTCCCGTAACAATCCTTTTACGGTATTATTGTAATATTTCATCTCCCAAGGAACATTCCAAAGATACTCAACAATTCTGTGGTCAGCAAAAGGAACCCTTGCCTCAAGTCCATGATACATACTTGTTCTGTCCATTCTGTCAAGAAGCGTTGTCATAAACCATGTAAGATTGAGATATGAGATTTCCCTACGCATTGCATCCTCGACGCTTTCACCCATAAGTCTCGGAGTGGCAGCTATGCTCTGGTCGTAGATTTGCCTTACATAAGCAGGTATATTTAAAGTTTCTTTTACCTCATCCTTTAAAAGCATTGTTCTCGGAGACAAATCCGTCGACCACGGAAATGTTCCGGCAAACAAAAGCTCTTTCTTATGGAACCACGGATATCCTCCGAATATCTCATCGGCACATTCACCTGTAAGGGCCACCTTGTGATTCTCGGCCACAAGACCACAGAAATACAAAAGAGAACTTTCCACATCTGTCATACAAGGTAAATCTCGTGCATCTACAGTATCGTACAGAAGGTCAAACAATTTCTCGTAGGAACATTCAAGATAAATGTGCTTTGAACCGATATGTTCAGCCATTATATCAACAAATGGTCTGTCTTGTGAAGGCTGAAAATCATTTGATTTGAAATAAACACTGTTATCTTTGAAATCAAAACTGTATGTTGTCAGTTTCTTTCCTTCCTCTGCCAGTTTCTTTGCACATATTGCAGATACCAGACTTGAGTCTATGCCCCCTGACAAGAATGTACATATCGGAATGTCGGACAACATTTCCATAGTTACCGAATCCTCAATAAGAAATGCAGTTTTTTCAATGGTTTCACTGACTGAGTCAATGTGGTGTCTGCTCTTAAGCTGCCAGTAAACATTGTCCTCAACTCCGTCCCTGTCAACATGAAGATAATGACCCGGAAGAACTTCACGAATATTTTTAAACACACCGCTTCCCTGTTTTTTAGCAGGACCTAAGCCAAATACACTCCTTAAGGAATTTTTGTCAATGACAGGTTTTACAAGCGGATGTGCAAATAAACCCTTTATTTCCGAAGAAAAGATAACGTCATTACCAATTTCAGTGTAAAATAACGGTTTTACACCAAGTCTGTCCCTTACGATATATAGACCGTTAATACTGTCATAGATGGCAAAGGCGAAAATACCGTTTAATTTGTTGATAAAATTGATTCCTTCAGAAATATATCCGTTGAGGATTACCTCCGTATCACTGTTTGTGTCAAAATAAACAGGCTCATTTACAGTTGTAAGATTATCAAGTTTGTTTTTTGCTTCCCTTATAATGTCGGAGCGCAGCTCTTTCATATTGTAGATTTCTCCGTTATATACAATAGCTACAGTCCTTGACCTGCTGTAATGACAGATTTTTATGTTATCCTGCTGTATCGGAATGTACTTTGAAGAACCGTACATTTTTACCATTGGCTGATGTCCGCCTGCAATATCGATGATTGACAGACGGACATGACCAAGACCACAGTTTTCTGACAGGAACCCACCGGAATCATCAGGTCCTCTGTGCCTTACAGAGCTGTTCATCTTTTTTATTGTGTGGCGCCAATAGGCTTCATCCTTGAAGAAATTCATATAAGGGTTGAAAAAACCTGATATTCCGCACATATCTTCTACCTCTCTTTTTATGAAAATGGACTTACTACAACAGGCTGCAGTTGCTTTCTTTCCAGAGCATGCTCAATTGTCGGAATGAGCATATCTGTATGGGCTATAAGTGAATTAGGCTTCTTTATCGGATCATCCTGTCCAAAGGGAACAAAATATATATTTTTCATATTCATCAGCATGCCGATATTTTTCATGTTCATTGCAAGACCGTCATTTGTTGAAATTGATATAATCAGAGGTTTCTCGTTTCTAAGATGTGCTTTTGCAGCCATGAGAACAGGACTGTCAACGATACCGTTACAAAGCTTTGCAGCAGTATTTCCGGTACATGGTAAGATTGCAAGTGCATCAAGAAAAGCTTTTGGACCGATAGGTTCGGCACTTTCAATTGTCATTAAAGGTTCCCTTCCGGTGATATCAACAGCTCTCTTAATAAAATCGGCCGCATCACCAAACCGGGAGTTTACGGATGCGGACCTTTCCGAGAAAATAGTATATATATCACAGCCATGCTCCTTTAGCTTTTCTAACTGAATAAATGCCTTTTTATATGTGCAAAAGGAGCCTGTGAAGGCGATTCCTATTTTTTTGCCCTTTATATCCATATTATATCTCCTAAATAGTTGATATATTATATATATTATTCCGGCAAATCTTTAAGGTGCATGAAGCATATTTCTTTTACTTATTTACATATTTATTTTATGTAAACTATGTTTCGCAATTACATCCATAAGATGTTTTGCAACAGCTTCCCCGCTGGATTTTGGTGCATATCTTCCCGGAATGCCAAGAGAATGATACACAGGTATTCCATATTTCATTGCAGCATTTTTATCCAATCCTCCCGGTGATGATGCAATATCCAAAATGATGCTGTCACTGCTTATCCGTTCAAGCATTTCGTCATTGATGACAGGAGCAGGTATTGTGTTAAATATGTATTCAAAACCATGTATATAATCCTTTAACAATGACAGTTCCATGGTCCTGTAGCCAAAGCTGTATGCAGCTTCAAGTTCATCACCGTTTCTTGCTGCCACAGTCACTCTCGCTGAAAGACCTGAAAGCTTGTGTGCAAGGGTTCTGGCACATTTGCCGTACCCTAAAACAAGGACTTTTGCCTCATGTAAGTTTGTATTCTTATGAATTATTGCCTCTGCTATAATTCCTTCTGCTGTTGCAATTGTATTAAATACCGTAAGTTTGTCTGATTTCATATAATCAATACATCGTATTGATGCATTTTCAAGGATTTCCAATGATTCATTATCTATCATTCCTGCATAAAACAAAAAATTCTCTTTGTGTTCTCTTGACACGAGATATGATAGAAACTTTGGCAAAACCATGAATTCACTGATTTTATTCATAGGTACCGGACCGGCAATTACATCGGACACTTGTAATATATCCATAATGTCACTCGAAACCCGTAGATTTTCAAGTTCTGACTCAAAGACAATTTCACACAGCCTATCCTTAAAAGTCTTGTCATTTTCAAATTTTTCCGAATATATCAGTTGAACATTATATCCTTTTACTGCCAGCATTTTTGCCATATAGAGCTGTCTTAAGTCGCAGGCAATCACACCAATGTTTATGTTGTTATTCATTCCAAGGCCCCTTTTCCGTCAATAGATAGATTTTCAATTATAATGTATATGCAGGTGTTGTAAAAATATGCAAAAAAAAGAAGCAGGAAAATCCCGCTTCTTTTTAACATTCTAAAACAACCTATCCCACAAGCTTTACAAACTCATCAATTTCCTCTGCATATGATGCAAGACTCTCTCTCCAGAAGTTGATGTCCGTCAAGTCAATGCCTACTATCTTTGCAGTATCTTCTACAGTACATACAGGAGTTGCTTTAAGCATAGCCTTGTACTTTGAAACAAATGATTCCCCTTCAGCTTTATAGCGTGTGTAAAGACCCCTTGCAAAAAGACCACCGAACGCATACGGGAAGTTGTAGAAGCTTGTTCCTGCACTGTAATAATGGCTCTTACATGCCCACATATACGGATGAAGAGTTTCCTCCAAAAGTCCGTCGCCGTAAGCTTCTTTCTGTGCTTTTAACATCATGCCGCATAACTCATCAGCAAACATGAAACCATTTTCACGGCCTTCGAATACTGCTGTCTCAAATAAATATCTTGAGTAAATATCGCATATTATCTGTGTTGTATCTGAAAGCTGGCTCTCAATAAGTGCAATCTTAACATCTTTATCTGTTGCTTCGGCAATAGCACCGCTGACAATAACGTTTTCATTAAATGTTGATGCTGTCTCTGCCACCGGCATAGAGTAGTCACTATTAAGAGGTGCGTTATCCTCTATGCATAAGTTGTGGAATGCATGACCAAGCTCATGTGCAAGTGTTACTATATCACTGAAGCTTCCGTCAAAGTTTGTAAGCACCCTGCTCTGGTTAAAGCCTTTAAGTCCTGCACAGAAGGCACCGCCGACTTTTCCCTGTCTTGGGTAAAAGTCAATCCATTCCTCGTCAAAGGCTCTTTTAACCATGTTTTCAAGGTCAGAATCAAATGTATGGAATATTTTTAACAAATAATCTTTTGCTTCTTCAACTGTATATTTTTTATCGTTGCTTCCAAGAGGTGCAAACATATCATACCATGGAAGGCTTCCTTTATGACCAAGTGCCTTTGCTTTAGCCTTAAGATATTCATGGAATTTAGGAAGGTACTCTTTCATGGCAGATATAAGCGCGTCGAGAGTCTCCTTTTTCATTCTGGCATTATAGAGTGTTCTCTGCAGAGGACTTTCATATCCTCTAAGTTCACAGTTTGTAAGGGTCTGCATCTTGATTGAGTTAAGAGAGAATGCACAGGCATCCTTAATCTTCTCGTATGAAGCAAGTTCCGCCTCATATGCATCCTTACGAACTTTTGCATCAGGGCTGTATGCAAGATTTCTTATGGCAGAAAGAGTAGTCTGCTCGCCGTTATAATCAACCTTAAGTGTTGATGTAATATACTGCCACTGATCGTTCCATGCACTTCCGGCGCATAAGTCCATTTTTGCAAGAGCGTCCTCAACTTCCTCATTAAGTTCATATCTGGCATCCATCTTAATATTATTTAAGAGATAATCATACTGCTTAAGAAACTCACTTCCGTCTATAATTTCCTGAAGATTGTCTGTAGCAGCCACATACTTATTAAAGAGTGTACTTGCAATTGTGGTTGTGTTCATAAGCTTTATGACTCTTTCAATCATTTTGCTGCACTCAGGATTTGTTGTTTCTGTGCTTTGTGTAAGAGATGCAAATGAGTAAAGCTTCATTATGAGAACTTCAATCTGTTCATTGAGCTTTAATGCCTTTGTCATAACCTCGCCCCTGTTTTCGGCAGGCATATCAGACGCAAGTTCAATAACTTCCTTACAATATTTTGTAAGTTCTTCAAAGTCCTTCTCAATCTGTGGGTCATCAAATCCTTTGTATAATGTCTCTAAAGACCATTTTCCCTCATTATTCATATAAATATCCTCCTGTATCCCGCTCATATTCATAAAGAAAAAGAGCATTGTAATATTATTTCCTTAACAATATTACAACACTCTTTTTCCTATGTAAATCATTTATTTTTTATAAGTATCCTTTCCCTTATCTTTTTCCTTGTTATTTCAACAAGATTTAATCGTGTCATGCCCATTACCGATGTTTTAATTAAGTCTTTAGACGCTTCATCACGGAGATGTTTTAAAAGCTTCTGCTTATTTTCATCACTTTTCATATCTATAAAGTCAATTATGATAATACCTGAAATATTTCTGAGTCTAAGCTGTCGCATTGCCTCTGTTGCCGCCTCAAGATTGATATTTAAAATGGTATTTTCCTTATTTTTGCCCTTCTCGCATTTTCCGGTGTTGACATCTATGACAGTCATTGCCTCTGTGTACTCAATAACAAGATATCCGCCGGATTTAAGCCATACCCTCTTTGACTGAATCTGCTCTAAGACAGATTCGATGCTGTACAGTTTGTAAAGTGGCAGAAGCCTGTCTTCATAATACTTTGCTTCAATACTGTTCTCATGTAACAGTTCAAAATATTTTTGGCTGTCTGTCACAACCTCAGTTATTTCTTCAGCAATATCGTCAGAATGACACAAACTATCATAAAACGGCTTTGAAAAATCACGAACCATGGATACAACAGGATTTTCTGCCTGACGTATACATGTTCTTGCAGGGGTACGCATGGCTTTGTTAAGCAACCGGAAAAGCTCTGTAAAAAGCTCTGTAAGCTCATTTTTTGCGACACATAAATCAGACAGTTCTGCTGCTTCGGTTCTGAATATTATTCCGGTAGCTGCAATTATTTTCTTAAAATTGTCTTCAGTAAGCATTGCATACAAAGTGCTGTCATAAGCTATTTCAGACAAAAATTCCTGTCCGCATTTCGTTAGTGCATCCCTTATGGAATTGTCTCTTACCTTGGTCGAGACAGCTATCCCCGGTTTGCCGTAGGTCAGTACGGCATATTTGCCTGCAAGTTCTATATTTGTGGAGCAGACGGCATCCTTCGTCTTTATAGGTTCTTTTTTTATCTGTACAACAATGTTATCTCCCTCACATACCTTTGTTGTATTTTTACGGTTTATAAAGAATACGTTCTCATTCTCTTCAAGGGAAAGGTATGCCTTCTGCTTTGGTGCATACTCCACAAATGCCGCATTGATATTTTTTGCAAGGTCATTAACATGAGCCGTATATACATTGCCTACAATGTAGTCGGATTCGTTATAAAAAAGCTCAACTCTGTCTGCTTTGTCATTTTCATATACTATAATGGCATCTGCCGGCATAATACCCGGCAGATTAAGTTCTGTTATAATTATCTTTCTACTCAATTACATCACCAAATTTCTCAAGTGGCATAAACTCTCCGTTCTGCGGATTTACACCGTAAACCTCAAGTCTGCATATATCAAGGGCAAACTGATTCATTTCCTGACCTAAAAACTGATAAAAAGTCTCCATAACAAGCTCAGGTTTAAGGTTTTCCACGCTTCCGGTGGAAAGCTTCATTATAAATGAGCCGTCATCATCAACAAAAGCATCATATATAAGCGGTTTTAAATCCACTTCTCTTTCAGACTTCTTTGAAGCCTTCAAAACAACTATGCTGTCTTTTGCAAGAAACTCGTTAAATTTCTCTGAAAGTGTAGAAATGTCCCCATATCCTTCAGGTTTGTAATCATCCTTTATTCTCACTCTGTAGTCTGCCGCAGCAACACTTGACATGGCGTTTGGTGTTCCTTCCGGAAGACACACGTAATTTACAGCCTGTATGCCTTCCACAGAGGCATTGTTTAAGGCTGCTATTGATTCACTTGTGGAAAGGCTTGAATTAACTTCTATATCAACATATTCACCAAAGCTTTCAAGTCCCACACCGAGAGGTGCCGCAAATGACATAATCTGGTGAGGTGAAAAACCTGTGGTGTACTTTACGTCAAGTCCCGCCCTTCTGTTTAATTTTTGGAAATATCTCATCACATCGAGATGACCGATATAGCGTACCGGACCGGTCTTTGTGAATTTAATTCTTATTTTCAAAACAGATACCTCCTTCAAATCTTGCAGCACCGCAGCCCTGACATTTTACTTTACAGTTAGGTGATACTTTGCCTTCCATGGCATTCTTCCACTCTCTCTTAAGGAATTCCTTTGTCACACCTGTGTCTATGAAATCCCAAGGGAATACTTCATCAAGCAGGCGCTCTCTTGTCGTGTAGAAATCAAGGTCAATACCGCATTCATCAAGGGCATTAAGCCATCTTTCATAGCTGAAATACTCGCCCCACGCATCGTATATTCCGCCTGCTTCGTAGACTTTTTTAATAACCTTTGAAAGCTTTCTGTCACCTCTTGCAAGAAGTCCCTCAATAATTGACACATCAGCATCATGGTAATTGTATTTAAGGCTCTTTTTGTTGAGCATCTCCTTCATTCTGTCGTTTACAACGTAGGCTCTCCTCTGGAATTCGTCCTTTGTACACATGGCTGCCCACTGGAAAGGTGTAAAAGGCTTAGGGATAAAGAATGAACTGCTGGCAGTGACCATAACCTTACCGTTTCTTTCTGATTTTGGTATCTCATAATATTTCTCGGCAACAAGCTCTGAAAGCTCAGCTAAAGCCTTCATATCATCCTCTGTTTCAGTAGGAAGACCAAGCATGAAATACAGCTTAACCTTATTCCAGCCTCCCTTAAATGCAAGGGAACAGCCGTTTAAAATATCTTCTTCCGTAAGTCCTTTATTTATTACATTTCGCATTCTCTGTGAGCCTGCCTCAGGGGCAAAGGTCAGAGAACTCTTCTTGATATCCTGAACCTTACTCATAACATCAAGTGAAAACGCATCAACTCTTAATGATGGCAGGGAAATATTTACGCCCTTACCTTTCAACTCTTCCATAAGGAAGTTTAATAGTTCAGGAAGTTTTGAATAATCAGAACTGCTTAAGGAACTTAATGATATTTCCTCATGGCCTGTATTTTTAAGCATTTTAATTGCCATATCCTTTAAAAACTCTACGCTTCTTTCCCTTACAGGGCGGTAAATCATACCTGCCTGACAGAAACGGCATCCTCTTATACAGCCTCTCTGGATTTCAAGAACAATTCTGTCCTGGGTTGCACGGATATATGGCACAAGTGGCTTTTCAGGATACACTGTATTGCTTAAATCCATCACCACTTCCTTTGTCACTTTTTCGGGTACGCCTTCGGTATTTGGTTTGAATGTGTCGATAGTGCCGTCTTCCTTGTATGTCACATCATAAAACTGTGGAACATAAAGTCCCGGAATCTTTGCAGCCATCTTAAGGAAGTCTTTTCTTGTACCACCGTTTTTACGGTTTTCTCTGTAGGCACTAATGAGTGCATAGTACTGTGTCTCTCCTTCACCCATGTAGAATATGTCAAAGAAATCCGCTATTGGCTCAGGATTGTAAGTACAAGGTCCACCGCCTATGACAATAGGAACATCTTCGCCTCGCTCTGTTGCAATAAGCGGGATGCCACTAAGATCAAGAATCTGAAGTATATTTGTGTAGCACATTTCGTACTGTATGGTTATACCAAGAAAATCAAGATTTTTTACGGGAGACTGTGTCTCAAGAGTAAAAAGAGGAATCTTTTCTTCTCTCATTATCTTATCAAGATCTGTCCATGGAGAATAAACTCTCTCACAGTACACACCGTCCATACGGTTAAACATATCGTACAAAATCTGTATACCCAGATGAGACATGGCTATCTCATATACATCAGGAAAACACATGGCAAATCGTACATCAACTTCACTTAAGTCTTTAACTGCCATATTTACTTCCTGACCTATATATCTTGCAGGTTTATCAATACTCATAAGTATCTCATCTGATAATGCTAATTTTGTCATTCTTTCCTCCGGTTAAAATTATTTATAGATAATCACAGGGAAATCTTTTCCCGGAAGCTGCATGTAAAGTGTTTTTGCATCAGCTTCATTTATATAAATTGAACCAAGTGAACCGGCATGCTTGTAGGCAGAGCCTCCGAAACTTGTAAGCCAGTCACATGACGCGATTCCAATATTAGTATCGACTGTATTTCCGTAAAAAACCATCCAATATTTAAGAGTTTTGCTGAAACTGCCACGGACAAACTTATAGTCAGTAAACATAAATCGCATATTATAAAGTCCTGTGGGCGTTGCTTTTCCGTTTACAGGGTCTCCCGACACAATGTCACAGTCAACTATCTTCTCACCATCTTTGTAGGCATAAAGATGCTGCTTTGTGAGATTTACCTCAATGTACGTTGTACCGATATCATTATCGCCGTAAGCCGCAGCTCTCTGCTGGAAGTTTGCCTCCCTTGTACATGAATTAAGAGTTGTAATATCATTTATAATAGCATCTGCCTCAGCATTTCTGTTTATCCACCATCCGTAATCTCCACCGCGGACACTTATGGACTCGCCCTCTGAAGTAGTAAACTGTCTTGACTGCCCCATTGTCTCATACTTTGATGCAAATGATTCAATATATTCTATTATTGCCTCTTTATCTATGACAATATTGTTGTTCACATCAACAGAAAGCCATTTATATATCTGGGCTTTGTTGATAATCTCAGACTCATCACCGAATGTAAGTGTAATAGTAACATCAAGATAACTGTTCAGTGTATCAAGAACAGTCTGAAGGCTGTCAGCCGGATTATCGTCAAGCTGTTCAATATAACATCCTAAGGTTTCAAGATTAAGTACCTGATCCATATTATTAATGGCATCCTTGACGTATTTTATTGTAAGTTCCTTGTTTATCTCATTCCCCGGAATTCCCTCAGTCAATGAGAATGAATTGCCGTTGTACTTAAGTTCCGGAGCAACACCTGAATGTATATACTCGTCATTAAGACATTTAAGATTGTTTACGGCATAGTCAAGCTTTATCTCATCAAAAGAAATGGTTATGTTCAGTTTTGATTTTTCATCAGTTCCCAAAAACCAAAGATAATGATTCTGTGCCTCTTTGATTTTGGAAATATCCCCATCGATGGAAAGGCTCAGTGCGATATCCTCAGCCGTTATATGTTCAACCTCGCCGTTTCTCTCGATTATTTTAAGATAGTAAGTTCTTACATCATCAAGGAGATTTTCCTTGACATCCTCAACAGTCATATTGCTGTAATCCTTACCGTTTATTGTAGTTCCCGGCAGAAAATGATACTGATAATAAACCGCGATTCCCAGATAAACTACTGCAACAAGCACAAAGGTTATTATACATGTGCCTATAATAATCTTCTTTTTATTCATACATATTCCCCCATTAATCCCCATGTTTTATATATACTTGTTATATCTGACTCATCATATTCTGTTATCTTCTTGATAATTCTGTTGTTATATCTTCCCATGTGACACCGCGTTCTGCCATAAGAACCATTACATGGTACAGGAAGTCGGAAATCTCATATTTAATCTCTTCAGGATTAGGATTTTTCGCTGCAATAATAATCTCCGTAGCTTCTTCACCAACCTTTTTAAGTATCTTGTCAATGCCCTTATCAAACAGGTAATTTGTGTAAGATCCTTCCTTAGGATTGATTTTCCTGTCAAGAATGATATTATAAACATCCTCAAATACTTTATGAGGATTGTTTTCCTTATAGTCCTTCTTGTAGATATTTGTATAAAAACAGCTTCTGCTTCCTGTATGGCATGCCGCGCCTACCTGATATACTTTTGCAAGGAGTGTATCGGAGTCACAGTCAACCTCAAGAGATTTAAGATACTGAAAATGACCTGATGTAAGACCTTTTTCCCAAAGCTCATTTCTGCTTCTGCTGTAATAAGTCATTCTTCCTGTTGCTACTGTATGTTCGTAAGCTTCACTGTTCATGTATGCCATCATCAAAACTTCATTTGTCTGATAATCCTGCACAATTACCGGTATCATTCCGTCATTATTCAGCTTAAAATCGTCAAATTTCGCACTTACAAGATACTCTTTGACGGAAATTCCGTCATTTTTTAATAGATTCTTTAGAAAAACATAGTCAATAATCTGACAATTTTCCTTTCCGTCAAACAATTTAGAAGCTTTTATGCCAAAACCGAAAATATCACTCCGTGCTTCATATGCAGACTTCATGTCTTTTTCAGCCTGTTCTCCGGCATCAAAGCCAAGAATCAGAGTTGCACTTTCATCCTTAGCTGTATGAATTGACACATTATTATCTTCATTTGTTGCAATTTTTTCAATGCTGAATCTGTCAGATGCTTCTTTATACATCTCTTTATTTGAAGATTTACCATAATCCAGTACTGCCATGTCTGCACCTGCATAAAGGTATTTCTTAACATCTTCAAGACGCTTGACATTTCCTCCGAGAATCACAGGAACATCAATTGCCGTAACAATTTCCTTCACTGTGTCAATGTTTTTATCATGCTCAGAATCATTCTCAGATATTTCGGTTATAAAGATACCGTCAGCTCCCATATTGTCAATGCTTCTGCAAATATCTACAGCATTGTCACCGGAAGGATATGAAGAAAACTTATCACCCTCCACATATCCGGCAATACCGTTTTTAAGAAAAATTTCCTGTATTACTTTTATTTTACTCATAAAATCTATCCTTTCCTTACAAGGTGCCTTTTGTTGATAAAACAGACGATATTCTTTCATCCGTAAGTGTTGCCATATCAAGTGCCTTTGCAAAAGCCTTAAAAGCACATTCGATAATGTGGTGATCATTTTCTCCCGAAAGCATCTTGAAGTGGAGATTTATGGCAGCACTGTATGATACTGCATAAAAGAATTCCTTTGCCATGGCCGTCTCAAAATATCCGCACATAGGCCGGCTGAACTTTAAGTCATATGCAAAGTACGGTCTTCCCGACAAATCAAGGGCACAGAGAACGAGAGCATCATCCATTGGAAGAATTGCATTTCCGTATCGCTTTATTCCCTTCTTGTCACCAAGTGCCTTTAAAATTGCCTGTCCAAGAACAATTCCTGTGTCCTCAACAAGGTGGTGACAGTCAACATACAAATCTCCCGTTGCCTTTACTTCCAAATCAAAGAGACCGTGTCTTGCAAAATTGTTCAGCATGTGGTCAAAGAAACCAATACCTGTATTTATTGTCGCATTACCTGTACCGTCAAGATTAATTGTTACTTCAATCTGTGTCTCGCCTGTTGTACGGCTTACTGTTGCTGTTCTTGCCATAAAATGATATTCCTTTCTATTCAAATCTGACTTTAATTGAATTTGCGTGAGCAGTCAGTTTTTCTGAAGTTGCAAAGTGCTCAATATCTTCATGTATGGCTGACAATGCTTCTCTTGAATATGATATGATACTTGATTTTTTAATAAAATCATCAACACCAAGTGGTGAGAAGAATTTTGCTGTTCCGTTTGTAGGAAGGACATGGTTTGGTCCCGCAAAATAATCACCCAAAGGCTCAGAGCTGTATTCTCCAAGGAAAATAGCACCGGCATTTTTTATTCTTGTCATTGTATCAAAAGGATTCTTAGTAACAATCTCAAGGTGCTCGGAAGCAATCTCATTTGCAACATCAATTGCATCCTCCATTGAATCCGTGACAAGAATATATCCGTAAGCTTCAAGTGATTTCTCAAGGATTTCCTTACGGCTCAAAACATTGACAAAGCCGTCAACCTCGTCGGAAACCTTCTTTGCCAGCTCCATGCTTGTTGTGACAAGAATGGCAGAAGCCATCTCATCATGTTCAGCCTGTGACAGCAAGTCTGCCGCAACATAACGTGGGTTTGCCGTCTCATCGGCAAGAACAAGGATTTCGCTTGGTCCTGCTATTGAATCAATGCTTACAAAGCCAAATACTGCCTTCTTTGCAAGGGCAACAAATATATTGCCAGGTCCCACGATTTTATCAACCTTTGGAATCATTTCCGTACCAAAGGCAAGAGCTGCGATTGCCTGCGCACCGCCAACCTTGTAAATATAGTCAACTCCTGCAATGTCAGCAGCCACAAGTGTTCCCGGATTTACCTTTCCGTCCTTTCCCGGAGGCGTAACCATTACGATTTTTTCAACTCCGGCTACCTTTGCAGGAATAATGTTCATAAGGACAGAAGACGGATAAGCAGCCTTTCCGCCGGGAACATAAACACCAACGCTTCCTATGGCAGAAACCTTCTGTCCGAGAATTGTTCCGTCAGGCTTTGAGTCAAACCAGCTGTACTGCTTCTGCTTACTGTGATATTCCTCAATATTCTTTGCAGATTTCTTAATGACCTCCACAAGTCCCTCATCATTATTGTTTATGTAATCATAAGCTTCCCTGATTTCATCCTTTGTCACAAGAATGTTTGAAGCATTAACCTCTGTCTTGTCGAATTTTAATGTGTATTCAGCTACAGCCTTATCACCGTTTTCACGGACATTGTTTACAATCTCCTGAACGGTTGCTGCATAGCTGTCATAATTATTAGGACTTCTTTTTAAGAGGTCATTAAGTATGTTCTTTTTTGATTCTTCGTTTAATTTTATAATTCTCAATTTCAACACCGGCTTTCTGTTAGTTTTATAATACTGTCTTTAAATCAGAGATAAGCTTCATTATACGTTCATTTTCCATCTTCATTGATACCTGGTTTACAACCATTCTCGCTGATAAAGGACATATCTCCTCAAGAACGTCAAGGCCGTTTTCCCTAAGTGTGGTACCTGTCTCTACTATATCAACTATAACCTCTGAGAGACCGACAATAGGTGCAAGCTCTACTGAACCGTTAAGCTTTATAATCTCAACTGTCTGATGTTTCTTGTTGTAAAAATAATCTTTTGCAATATTTGGATACTTGCTGGCAACACGAATCATATCATGATGCTTTAAAAGCTCCGATGCGGATTTCGGGCCGCAGACACACATACGGCATTTGCCCATTCCAAGGTCAACAACCTCAAGAATGTTTCTTCCCTCCTCAAGTATTGTATCCTTTCCGACAACGCCTATATCGGCTGCACCGTATTCCACATAAGTAGGAACGTCGCTTGCTTTTGCAAGAAAGAACTTAAGCTTAAGTTCCTCGTTGACAAATATAAGTTTTCTTGTATCTTTATCCTTCATTTCCTCACAGGTTATGCCGATTTTTTCAAAAATTTCAAGAGTATTTTTTGCTAAACGGCCTTTTGCAAGGGCAAATGTTAAATATCTCATTATTAGAATTCCCTCCTTATTGTCTCATTACCTGTGATATAGATAAGTGTATCAAAATTATATGTTTTACAATAATCCTCATACTCATCAAGAGTACTTTTGCTGCTCTTTCTCATTGAAACCGTAGGTATGCCATGATCTCTCATAAGATAAGATTCCTTAATGGCATCGGCTTTTTTGTCTTCATCATAAATTATAAGTGTCTTTGCTATATCGGTTCTAACATTGATTTTTTGTCTGTCAAGCACAGTAAGAAGCCGGTCAACATCAATGGCAAAGCCGATTGATGGTGCATTTTTTCCAAACTGTTTTAACAGGTTGTCGTATCTTCCTCCTGTGGCAATTGGATTTCCTGTACCATATGTATATCCGCGGAAAATAATTCCTGTATAATAGTTAAAGTTTGCAATTATTCCCATATCGAAGGATATATATTTCTCAAATCCGTAATATGAAAGAATTGTGTAAAGTTTTTCCATTCTGTCAAGGGCAAGATTGATTTTTTCATTTGTGTAAAGCGTTCTTGCCTTATTAATGGCATCAATGGAACCTGTAAGTTCCGGAAGTCTGTCAAATACTTCCTTTACTTCTTTAGGAACATTACATGATGTTATAAGCTCTTCTACTCCGAAAAAGTTCTTATTTAACAGAAGCTTCATAAGTTCTTCCGTACTGTCATCATCAAGGCCTGCAGCTTCAACAAGACCATGGAAATAGTCAACATGTCCTATTTCAATCTGAAATTCGTCAAGACCGCATTTGAGCAATGCATCAATAGTCATTGCAATAACCTCTGCATCGGCATCAGATTTGTTGTCGCCCACAAGCTCGGCACCAATCTGTGTTATCTCTTTAAGCTTTCCCTGATGTTCAGCGTGATTAATAAACGTATTTCCCATATAACAGAAACGTACAGGCATTGTCTCATCCATATAGTACTTTGATACAGCTCTTGCAACCGCAGGAGTCATATCAGGTCTTAATACAAGCGTATAACCTTCTCTGTCAAAAAACTTATACATATTATTTGAAGCAACACTTCCGCGCTCTTTATTAAAAATATCAAAGAATTCAAATGTTGGTGTCTGGATGTCAGAATATCCGTAAGATTTAAGTGTTTCATGAATGGTATTCTGAAGATGGAGCTTTCTCTCGCACTCGCCATTATATATATCCCGTACACCTTCAGGTGTATGTAAAAGTTTCTTGTCCATAAATAACTCCTTTATTTCACTTTATTATAGTAACGTGCTACCTTGTTAGCAAGTGAATTTATTGTAACTTATAATATAATGTTTGTCAACACCTGCTGTTAAGGTCTTTCTGCAATGCTTCAAGAAAATGAACCGGCACTCCGTTGTGACTGCTATTGATTTTATAACTTTTATCAATCTCATCAAATCGGAAGCTCTTTCTTCCGCCCTGTTCACTTCTGTCGAAAAACTTCTTAATATATGTAAACGGAAGATAATACATTTCATTTCTGCCTGTATAATAAAGGATAATAAATGCAATTCCGTCCTGTTTTTCAAATCTCTCCATAAAATCAACCTGATGCTTGTGGATATTCTGGATAGGAAATGTATCAGTATTACATTCTTTTGCGTCAAAGCATACAGGTATTCCCTGAACAACACCAATATAGTCTACAGTACTTTTCTGTTCAAAATAGGCCAGTGTAATATGCCTTGTTGACTGGTCAATATTTATGGGCTTTATCGGTGTGGGAATCTTCTGAATAAGAGCGATTCCGCTTTCCTTATATTTTTCGATTGTAAGATTAATCAGGTCCTCAAGAGTTGAACCTCTCAGTCCTCTGGTATTCCATGTTCCCATTAATTTTCATTTCCTATTGTTGTTTATCAAAAAGCTTTGTGTATATTTTCTCCGGTTCGGCAATAAAATGTCTGCCCGCAAGTGGCTCTAATACTTCAAAAGCATCACAATCATTTAAAACAAGTTCGTATGAATGCAGAAGTTGAAAATTGATTTTAAAGTTCTTCTTTAAATATTTATTTTTCTGCGGGTTTCCATACTTATCATCACCAAGAATTCCGTGTCCCACAGAAGCAAGGTGAGCTCGTATCTGATGTGTCTTTCCTGTTATAAGTTTTATTTTAAGTAGTGTAATTTCGGTTTCCCTGCCTTCAACACTTATGCTGCCGTATTTTAAAGGTTCATAATATGTTCTGATATAAGAAGCATTCTCATTACAATTATTCATATTATGGGTGGCGGTAATCTTTACTTTATTTGTCTTTACATCTTTTATAAGGTATCCGTCAATTTGTTCAGCTTTTTCAACTTTCCCCCACACTACCGCCAGATAATACTTATCAAAAGTTCTTTCTTTAAAACCGTAAGACAGTTCCTGAATACCCTTAAGAGTCTTTCCGAAAGTAATAAGACCTGTTGTGTTTCTGTCAAGTCTGTTGCAGACGGAGGGTTTAAAAGTTGTAAGTTCCTCTGTTGTAATTTTACCATTATATATCAGATAATCAATAATCATTTCGTTGACAGACATATCTTCAGGTGAGGCTTTCTGCGATAAAATACCTGCAGGCTTATTCAGTAAAATAATGTTTTCATCTTCATAAATCAATGATTTTGTTACAAGGGATACGTATTTATTATCCGCCTTTTCCTGACAGTTTTTTACAAAAGTCATGCCTCTGAACTTGGCAATGGTATCATCTGCCATAAATATTTTGACAGCATCGCCTTCATTTAATTTTTCTTTTCCGGAGGCTTTGCTGCCGTTAAGTTCAATATTCTTTTTTCGCAACATCTTGTAAATAAAACTTGCTCCGGCTTCCTTAAAGTACTTTTGAAGGTACTTGTCAAAACGTTGTCCGGCCTCATTTTTTCCTATTATTATCTCCTGCATGTCACTGCCTCCGTTTGTATGTCGTACATCTTATATGGAATATGCACAAAGCTTTTCAAAAATGCGTTTGTCAGTATATTCCTTTCCTGTCTCCATGCAGACTGAATCTACGTGCTTAAAAAATTTGTCTCTGTCATCATAAACCTTTACGGCAGAATACTGACAGTTTTCATTATCAAAAATCTTCTTTAAATAAGCCTCCGTCTCTTTTGCAGACGTCTTTTTATGTTCCGTAAGGCACACTGCATTGCCGTTAATAATATAAGCAAACTCAATACCCATTGATTTGTCTGTGGATGAAATTATGAAATCCGCACCTATTACCGCCTGATATTCACTATTCATAGAAGCTGTCTGTTTGAGCTTTTCATATATTTCCTTATCGCCTGTTTTATACGGCATCATGGCAATATACATTGTCAGGAGCTTCGCCGCCGGAAGTGCAGAAACGGCTGCAATGACAGCAAAGAGGCTCTTGTTTGTATGATATATGATTATTCCTGTTATAAAAATAATAAAAACAGCAGCAAAAGAAAGACAGGTCATCAAAAGCTTTTTTTTCTTTGCTTCATCTATATATCCGTATTCACCTTTAGATTTTGTATATTTAAAAATCATTTGACATTTTTTCCTTAACTATCTGTAAAATCTTAATATTAATCCATGCGGCAATATCTTACACGCAACATGAAGTATCTTTACCGGAATACTGTACACGGAAATTTCGTATTTATTGATGGAGTCATGTATAGCCTTATCAACAACCTTCTTTGGATCTGCCATAAAAAACTTTTTATACCATGGTGTCTTCGAATGTTCCTCCGCTATATTAAAGAAATTTGTGGCAGCAGGTCCCGGACAAACGGCAAGGACTGATATGCCGTATTTTGACAATTCTGCATTTAATGCTCTTGAAAAACTTAAGACATACGCTTTTGTTGCTGAATACTCAGCAAAACCCGGTTGTGGCAGAAATGCAGCAGCAGATGCAATGTTGATTATTCTGCTGTTTTCGGCCATATACGGAAGAAGGCCTTTTGTCAGGACAGTGAGTGCATGGATATTTATATCAATCATTCCTGAAACATCTTCTTCGTCAGATGAGACAAAATTTCCAAGCTTGCCATACCCGGCCGAGTTTATAAGCATTTTGATGTAAAGTTCATCATCACAGTCATCCGCCTCTCTCTCAACACATTTTATTATATCCTTAATGGATTCATCTTTTGTAAGGTCGTATCCCAGAATCCTGCAAGGTGTGTTCATGGCTTTTGATATCTCTGTCATTTTTTCAATATTTCTTGATATGAGCCAGTATTCATCAATTGATTTAAGCTTTGAATCAAGCTGTAATGCAAATTGTTCACCAAAGCCTGATGAGGCACCTGTTATTACGATTATATTTTTCATAATGCTCTCCTGTTTAAGATTTCTTTTTATGGATATTTCTTATTGCTTTCTTTTTATTGTCTTTTGCTTTTTTCACTGACATGTTTCTTTTTGTGTCATAAGATGTTTTTCTCGGTCTTATAAGGCATTTTTTTTCAAAACCGATTAAATCATCCCGCCCTGCAATTTTTAAGGCTTCGTATACAAGGTCATAATTCTTCGGATTTCTATACTGTATCAATGCCCTCTGCATCGCCTTTTCGTGCGGATTTGTAGGTACATACACAGGCTCCATTGTTCGTGGGTCTATTCCGGTATAGTACATGCAGGTGGATATGGTTGAAGGTGTCGGATAAAAATCCTGTACCTGTTCGGGCATATACCCCAAATCTCTTAAGTACTCTGCCAAAATAACGGCGTCTTTCATTGTCGAACCGGGATGTGATGACATGAGGTATGGTACCACAAACTGGCTTTTGCCCATATCTTCATTGTATTTTTTATACCTTTTTATAAACTTTTCATAGACACTGTTTTTTGGCTTTCCCATCTTAGACAAAACATTGTCGGAAACGTGCTCCGGAGCTACCTTAAGCTGACCGCTTATGTGATGCTCCACAAGTTCTTTGAAAAACTCATCATTGTCATCATATATAAGATAATCAAATCTTATACCGGAACGTACAAATACTTTTTTTACCTTCGGAAGTTCTCTCAGTTTTCTTAAAAGTGAGAGATAATCGCTGTGGTCAACATACAGGTTTTTACATTTTTCAGGAAAAAGGCACTGCTTATTCATGCATACACCGTGTTTCAACTGTTTGTCACAGGATGTATGTCTGAAGTTTGCCGTTGGGCCTCCCACATCATGTATATATCCCTTAAAATCCTTATCTTCCGTTATCTTTTTTGTTTCCTCGATTATGCTTTCATGACTTCTCGTCTGTATTATTCTTCCCTGATGGAATGTCAGTGCGCAGAAATTGCAGCCGCCGAAGCATCCTCTGTTGCTTATGAGAGAAAATTTCACTTCCGTTATGGCAGGAACTCCACCTTTTGCTTCATATGAAGGATGATAAGTCCTCATATATGGCAGAGAGTAGGTATAATCCATCTCATCCTGTGAAAGTGGTTCCTGTGGCGGATTCTGCACCACACATACGCCGTTTGGATATGGCTCAATAAGTGTCTTTGCCGTAAAAGGGTCTGTGTTCTGATATTGTATATAAAAGCTTTCTGCAAAAGCCTTTTTATCTGTTTTTATTGTATCATATGATGCTAAAACTTTTGAATCAAAAATATCATCAATGTTTTTTGTCTTGTAAACGCTGCCTCTTATAAAGGTCAAATCCTTTATGTTTATTCCACTTTTCAGTGCGTCGGCAACCTGTATAATTGAACGCTCACCCATTCCGTAGAGAAGCAAATCTGCGCCTGAATCAAGAAGAATAGAGCGTTTCACCTTATTTGACCAGTAATCGTAATGGGCAAGTCTTCTGAGACTGGCCTCAATTCCGCCTATTATAATCGGTGTATTCTTATATGTTCTTCTTATGAGATTACAATATACGACGGTAGCATAATCGGGACGTTTTCCCATCTCTCCTCCGGGTGTAAACGCATCTGTGCTTCTTCTCTTTTTTGAGACAGAATAATGGTTTACCATTGAATCCATATTTCCACCCATTACAAGGAATCCAAGTTTAGGCTCACCCAGTATGGTTACGGAACTTTCATCTTTCCAGTCCGGCTGTGAAATAATTCCCACCGTATATCCAGCCGCATCAAGCATACGGCTTATAATGGCATGACCAAAGGATGGATGGTCTACATATGCATCACCTATAACATAGACAAAATCAAACTGTTCTATGCCTCTTTCTTTCATATCTTCTTTTGAAATCGGTAAAAATCCTTCAGTCATACAATACCTCTAATCACAATATAATTTCATAAATTCATCAAAACCGTCTATATAATAATCTGCAAGTTCTGCCTTCATGTCTGCCGAATCCCTGGAATAATTGTCAGCCACGGCAACAGTTGTCATTCCGGCATTTTTTCCTGCCATAATGCCCTGCACAATATCTTCAAAAACAATACATTTTGAAGGAGCAACCGAAAGATTCTCTGCTGCTTTTAAATATATATCGGGTCTTGGTTTTCCTGCATTAACCATGCACGCTGTAACCACCGTATCAAAATAATCCGATATTTCCAGAGCCTCAAGAACATTTTTCGTAAGTTCTATACTGTTGCTTGTCCCAATGGCGGTCTTTATTCCCCTGCTTTTTAAATACTTAAGAAAATCCCTGGCTCCAGATTTTAACGGAACTCTTGTGCAGTAAAATTCGTATGCCATATTGTTCCATGTTTCTTTTATTTTTTCAATTGAGTCAGGAATATTAAATCTCTCTTTAAAATATGCTGCTGTTTCGGAAAAACCCATACCATCTATGGCCGAGCCCAGGTCATCAGGAACTTCAAGTCCGAATCCTGCAAGATATTCAACATCTATGGCATGCCACAGCCACATTGAATCTACAAGTGTGCCGTCCAAATCAAAAAGTACGGCTTCATAATTCTCAATCATACACTCTCCTTTAATGCATTGATTTCATCATCTGACAGCGGGCGGTATTCCCCCGGCTTAAGGCTTTCATCAAGCTTTAAGTTTCCCATGGACACCCTTTTAAGGTAAGTGACTTCACACCCAACCGCATGAAACATTTTTTTGACCTGATGAAATTTTCCTTCATGTATGGTAAGGTAAACCTTGTCACTGCTTATGCGTTCAAGTTTTGCAGGCAGTGATTTAACATCTTTTTCAATGTAGACTCCCCCGCATACCTCCACGGCTTTTGAATCAGACAACGATGAATCAAGTTCAACATAATATGTTTTGTCCACATGCTTTTTGGGACTTAGCAGATTATGTCCAAGTTCCCCATCATTGCTGATGATAAGAAGCCCTTCCGTATCCTTATCAAGCCGTCCTATTGGGAAAATATCCTTTTTCTTTTTGTCAGTAATAAGATCAACAACCGTCTTTTCATTTTTATCTGAAGATGCAGATATTATACCGGCAGGTTTGTTAAGCATGAAATATTCATATTGCTCATAAACAATCAAATTTCCCTCATAATAAACCTTATCCTTTTCAGAATCGATTTTAACGTTTGAATCTTTACAGACAATTCCATTTATACTGATTTTTCCTTTTTTTATCTCAGCCTTTACAGTGCTCCTTGTCCCTATGCCCATATCGGCCAGATATTTGTCCAAGCGAATCAACATATTATTATTCTTTCTTTATATGTGCTGTTCAGGTATGTTTTGAGCCCGGTATCCTTCAGCAATGACATCAAGCTCCCTTAAGAAATGTTCAAGTGCAGGAATATCACCCTGTTTGTACACTCTGTAAAATTCATCCTGAATCTTTACTATTTCACGTTTATTTGCAACTTTATAGAGATTCTCAATGAGATTTAGAATCTCTGCAACAATATTGGCCTTTATCTTGAAGGAGTTCTGAGAATCCATGATTTCTTCACGGATGGAACTCATTTCCGTATCAAGAGAAATAATGGCCTGCGAAGCTGCCGTAAGTCTCTCCCTGATATGTTCAGGCATATTTGAGCGGTACTTATACTGAAGAGAATGCTCTATAGTTGCCCAGAAATTCATGGCAAGTGTTCGAATCTGAATCTCTACCTTTACCCGCTGTGTGCCTTTCAATGTTTCTACCGGATATTCAACTATCATATGATAACTTCTGTATCCGCTTGGTTTCATGTTTTTAATATAATCCTTTGAATGAATAACTGTAATATCATTTCTGTTTGAAAGGAGTGTGGCAACTTTGTCAATATCTTCAACAAACTGACATATTATTCTGATACCGGCAATATCCTCAATTTTCGCAGTTATTTCGTCAAGGGATATGTTCTTCTTCTGGCATTTTTCCAGAATGCTTGAAATCTTTTTAACTCGCCCCGTTACCATCTCAACAGGCGAATATTCACCCTTTGCATGATATTCTTTTATAATGCTGTTTATCTTAAGCGTCAGCTCGTCTACAGCTATTTCATAAGGATAGAGAAGCTCTCTCCATAATTTTATATCCATAATGTCCCTCCTAATACTTCAACCATTTTATCATATTTTCACTGTGTTCGAAATCTATATTTTATTACGGATTTCTCTAATTCTTTCAGCAGAAAGTATGGGTTAACCGTGTACTCCTGCCCATCTTTGTCTACAAGATATATTCCAAAATGAAGGTGAACATCAAAATTACCTGTTGTTCCCTCTACTTTGCTGTAACCTGTATCTCCTATATAACCGATAACCTGCCCGGCCTGAACTTGTGAACCTGCAGCAAGTCCCGGTTCATATTTATATAAGTGTGCATAGTAGTAATACACCCCTGTATCACTTCTTAATCCTATTCTGTATCCGCCAAGTTCCAGCCAGCCAAGCTGCTCAATTTTTCCATCACATACTGCCACAACAGGAAACTCGCCGCGAATATTATCCTGCGTCATTATATCACACCCTTCATGGCTTCTTTCGCCGCCATAAGTGCGCTCTGCCCCATATGAATCCGTGTAGTAAAGACAATCCTCCATTTTTCCTGAAAATGCAACAGGAAAATACATCTCTGTTGTATCAAACAGTTTTTTGTCTTCAACATAACCGCCTGTTATATAATTCTGCCTGTTTTCTTTTGTAATTTCCTTCTCGGCATTTTTATTATAATCAATAAAGCCCGGAGAGATATATAAAAAAACTGTAATTATAAACAATAAGTAGCCGTATACAACAAGCAGTCTGAATATACTTTTATTTAAGATTGATGACATATAAGAAATAATATTTTTTTCTAAATATATGCCTGTTACTGCCAATATATTTCCGTAATATCACCGTCTGATAAAGGTGACATAAATGTACAGATTTCATCGTTTATTTTGATAATAAGATCCGAACCTCCTGCCGTTTTTGTATCAAACGGATAAAAATCAAGAATATCAACAAATATATATGATGACTTATTCTTTAATGTGACAGGTGTTCCGTTTACGATGACTATAATATCTCTTTTTAAAGCATTTGTTGATGCAACCGTCGGTGCAGCCTCTTTTGGAGTCGGATTTGCAGTTCCGTTTTGAGCCTCACTTGAAGTTTCGGTTGAAGTTTCAGTGCCGGTATCCTCATGAACATTCTCCTGCATGTCACTTGCTGACGTCACATCGGAATCAGCAGCAGTTTCAATCTCTACAGCCTCATTATCATAATCAGTATCTTCAAAAGATACTTTAAATCCTGCATAAACCGGTTCGTCCATGTCTGCCCTGTGACTGTTTACAATAACACTCTTGCCGGATAAATCAATATCCATAAACTTTATAAGCTGTGCAACGGTATAGTAATCACGAATAACTATATTGTCACCTTCCTTTATGCTGTATGATGCCGGAACCAATTCACCGTTTACATCAGCAAATTTAGGGCATGTAACGTTTACACCGTTAACAATAAAGCTTATGCTCTCCCTGTATTCTGCAAGTTGCTCCACCGTATATTCCGCAGGACTTCCCGCCGTTGATTCCGTGATGTATATTCTGTCATTTTTCGCAATTTTTGAGTTGATATTGGCATCATGACCATTTATTGTGATTAAGGCAGCTTCGCCTAAATCGCCCCTGATCATCCTTGCCTTTTCATTAAGCGTAAAATTAAGTGATTTACCCCGTTTTGGGAAAAGTGATTCGTTAGGAAATCCAATCTGCATGGCAGCATCCACAACTGTAAGATGATCATTGTCATAAAGCTTTATTCTTTCGTCATTTATATTGACAAATATGAAGTGATTCTTCTGGTTGTAAAAGTTCATACAGATACCGATAGGTGTAACGAGAAGCGGGTCTTTTTTTACACCGTCCATAAGGAAATTTACATCACCGAGTACCTCTTCTCCGCGAAGTGCAACTCTCTGTTTTGGTATTCCAAGGTATTCTGCAAGGTATTCCGTAAAGCCATGGGCTTTTCCGCCGCCGCCAACAACAAATACTGCATTTACACTTTTTCCGCTGTTAAGTTCAATTATCTTATCAGCAATCTCCTTAGTCATATTTTTTACTATATCTGAGTAAATATCATATACTTCCTGGGCATCAATATCCTGCTCAAGTCCCATAATATCTGTATATGTAACTTTTTCTGCATTCTCTTCCATGGAGCTTATCTTTATATGCTCTGCCATGTCAAAATCACAAAGACAATGCTGAACAATCGCTTCTGTTATCTCATCTCCTGCATGAGGAATCATTCCGTATGCTATAATACTGCCATCCTTTGTTATGGAGATATCGGATGTTCCGGCACCCACATCCACAAGTGCAATATTGAGAAGCCTGAACTTTTCAGGTATTGCAATATTAATGGCTGCAATAGGCTCCAGTGTAAGGTTGGCAACATTTAAATCTGCAATTGCCGTAGCTGAATAAAGGTCGTCAATTACCTCATTAGGTAGAAATGTTGCAAGTACGTCTGCACCTACACTTTTTCCTTTATGTCCCTCCAGATTTCCGATAATATATCCGTTCATATAGTATTTTACAACTGTGTATCCCACACAGTAAAAATCTACTTCAGGATAATCTGAACGGATAATATCGTAAGCCTTCTCTACTCCAAGCATATCGAGAGAATATATTTCCTCGTCTGTCATGGCACCATCATCTGCTCTTTCCATGTCAACATGAACGGTTACTGTCTTAAGTACACGTCCTGCAGCCGCAATACATACGTCATGCAAAGGTCTTCCAATCTGATTCTCAAGTTCTCGTTTTACACAGCATATTGTATCACCTACCTTGGCAATATCGTGAATCTGTCCGTCCATCATGGCCCTTGTCTCATGCTCTTTTACAAAATGACCTGCCACATTGAATTTATTCCCCTCAATATAGCCTACTGAGCCCACAATACTTCTCGTTCCAATATCAAGGCCAAAAACCAAATGTTCAGGCAATTTCATTTCTCCCATAATTTTCCTCCCGGTATATTTTCTTTTATCTGCATTAAAGTATTTTCCCTGTCGCCGCTGTTGTTAATTTCAACATGGCAGCATTTTCTGAATTCGTTATCCAAAGGCTGATTGGCAATAATACTCCTTGCTTTTTCTTCGCTCATACCCCTGTATTTTGCAAGCCTTTCTATGCGTATGGATTCATCGGAATATATATACCATATTTCATCACATATATCTTTAAGGGTCGTTTCTGTCAAAATGGCTGCTTCAAGGATTACAAGTTTCTTTGTACTCATTGAAATGATTTTTTCAATTTCCTGATGAATCAACGGATGGGTAATACTGTTTAAGAGTTTAAGCTTTTCTTTATCTGAAAAAACAATATCTCCAAGCCTCTTCCTGTCTATAGTCATATCCGTGTGATTCAATATTGTTTCCCCGAAAGCATCAACAACAGGTCTGTAAGCTGACGCACCAGGCTCTGTTATAACATGACCTATATGGTCTGCCTCAATAACCTCCGCATCAAATTCAGTTTTAAACATTTCGAGAACCGTGGTTTTTCCGGTTCCGATTCCTCCGGTTATACCTATGATATGCTTATCTTTATATTTCATACAATTCCTCTTTGACTGTCAGTGTGCCTCAAGCCAGTTTTTACCTGACGAAATTCCAATTTCAAGTCTTACCTTTAAATTAGCCGCATTCATCATTGAATCTGCGACAATCTTTTGGACAACATCTTTTTCATCCTTCTCTACTTCCAGAAGCAGTTCATCATGAACCTGCAGAACAATTCGTGACTTAAGACCACTTTTCCTAAGCTGTCTGTCAACAGTTATCATTGCAATTTTCATTATATCGGCAGCCGTTCCCTGAATCGGTGAATTCATGGCTATTCTCTCACCGAAACTTCTCTGCATAAAATTGCTTGAAGCAAGCTCCGGAATAGGGCGTATTCTTCCGTAAAGAGTCCTTACATAGCCGTCTTCTTTTGCCCGCTCAACAGTCTTATCAAGAAAAGCTTTAATTCCCGGATACGTTTCAAAATATTGCTTAATATATTCAGATGCTTCCTTTCGGCTTATACTAAGATCCTGACTTAGTCCGAATGAACTTATTCCATACACTATTCCGAAATTAACAGCCTTTGCATTTCTTCTTTGAAGTTCAGTGACTTCATCAAAAGGCGTTTTAAACACCTTAGATGCAGTTATCCGGTGTATGTCCTGAGCCGAATTGTACGCTTCTATAAGCGATTCATCTCCGGACATATGGGCCAGTACCCTCAGTTCAATCTGGGAATAATCTGCATCAATAAATACACAGCCGTCCTTTGGAATAAAAACCTTTCTAAGTTCTTTTCCGATAGGCATTCTGATTGGAATATTCTGGAGATTCGGTTCTGTTGAACTTATTCTCCCCGTCGCTGTAATTGTCTGATTAAATGTACCGTGTATTCTTCCGTCATCCTTTATATAGACTGCAAGGCCGTCTGCATATGTTGATTTAAGTTTTGTAAGCTGTCTGTATTCAAGTATTTTCCTTACAACAGGATAATCCGGTGCCAATTTTTCAAGTACGTCTGCCGATGTCGAATATCCGGTCTTTGTTTTTTTGCCGCCGGGAAGTCCCATTTTACCAAAAAGAATTTCCCCCAGCTGCTTTGGTGAATTAATATTAAATTCCTCACCTATTTCAGTGTAAATCTCCTGTTCAATTACATCAATGCTCTTTTTAAGCTTATTTCCGTATTCTTTAAGTTCCGTTGCGTTTACCAGTATACCCACATTTTCCATTCTGTTAAGAGAATAGACAAGTGGATATTCTATCTCCTCGTAAAGCTTTGTCATACCGGCCTCTTCCAGTCGACTTTTCAAAGTATCAGAAGCCTTCATTGCCGTGTACGCATAAAGTGAAGTTAACATAATAATTTTATGTCTATCTTCATTGTACATTTCACTGTACGAATGTTTTCCAACAAGTTCCAATACTGATGTGACTGTCATATTAAGATAATCTCTTGAAATGTCCTCATAAGTATATGTGTCTTTAAGAGGATTTAAAAGATATGCTGCCAGACCACAGTCAAGTGCCATAGAACTTTCAAGTTTTTCAAAAATTTTGAAGTTTTTAAGATGTGCCTTTAAGTCAAAAAGTGATACATTAATCTTGTTTTCGTATATAAATTCAAAAAAATTTGAAAACTCGCTTTCCTGTTGAAATTCCGTAAAGAGAACTTCAGTCTTATCATCCGAACCATATGAAACTGCCATACAATATCTGTCCGTTTTTTTATTTTCTGACAAAAAATCAAAAGATATCTGCTCCGGTTCATTCTTTTTTTCAGATATTTTTATTGCAAAAATACCTATTCTGCCTTCTGCCTTTATCGCATTAACGTCAATATCATCTATCTTTATTTCTTTAATTGCATCGGCGAGATTGAGTGTAATTCCTGCCGATGAATTTGCACCATTTGCCTTAAATTTCTCCATAAGTTTTTTGAACTCAAGGCGTCTTATGAAACTGAATGCCTCATCGTTGTACATTTTATCTATGGTTCCGGCTTTGTAATCAATATCAATAGGTGCATTGACATTGATTGTTGCAAGAATTTTGCTTAATTTTGCCGACTCATAATCCTCCGCAAGGAGTTTCCCTGCCCTTTTTGGCTCTATTTCACCGGAATGTTCGTATGCATTTTCAATTGAGTGGTATGAAGTGATTATCTTTGTGGCTGTTTTTTCACCAATTCCCGCAACACCGGGAATATTGTCAGCCGTATCACCCATAAGAGCCTTAAGGTCAATAAATTCAGAAGGTGTTACACTGTATTTATCATACACATCCTTTGCATAATAGTTTTCGACCTCTGTTCCGCTCATTTTTGTTTTCGGTATTCTTATCATTATGTTGTCTGTAGCAAGCTGGAGTAAATCTCTGTCACCTGATACAATTCGTACTTCACTTCCGTCCGCTTCAGCCCTTTTTGCAAGAGTTCCAAGCAAATCATCCGCTTCAAATCCCGGAAGTTCCATTATCTGTATATTCATTGCTTTAAGAAGTTCCTTCAATACAGGTACCTGTTCATGAAGTTCAGCGGGCATAGGCTTTCTTGTGCCCTTATATTCCTTAAACATCTCATGTCTGAAAGTCGGATGCTTAACATCAAATGCAACTGTCAGAAAATCAGGCTGCTCCTCATCAAGAATTTTAAACATTATATTTAAGAAACCATACACTGCATTAGTATGTAAGCCCTCTGAATTTGTAAGTTCGGGTATACCGTAAAATGCACGGTTTAATATACTGTGACCATCTATTAATACAAGCTTAGACATTTGCCCCTCCAAAAATTATAAGAATAAAATAAACCGCCATTCCCAAAGATACCAGTTCTGTTCCCATAAAAAGTATTCTTAAAAGAAAATTGACCTTGTAGTTATGGTAAATCATCTCTTCATAATATGCTATCTTCTGATTAAGCCTTTTTTTGAAATCGAACGAATTGGGGATACTTACAGTATCTCCGTTTGTTTCATCATTATTGAAGGTTTTATTTACCATGTAATAGATCTCCAGTTCCTCATTACAGTTTTTGCAGTTCTTATAGTGGTTAATAAAATCTTCAACAATTTCTTCATCCATTGTGTTATATATAAAATTATTCATCTGTTTTTTAAATTCACTGCAGTCCATACATTCTCCAATCATGACCAAGCCTCTTTATTCAGGCATTCAAATCCTTATGATAGTATACAATAAAAATGTGTTTTTATCAAGGAAACGGAGATGTATTATTACATAAAAAAAACCTATAAACCAAAAGGTTTATAGGTTTTTAATGCTGGTGGCGGGACTTGAACCCGCACGAGGTTGCCCCCGTCAGATTTTGAGTCTGATGCGTCTGCCATTCCGCCACACCAGCGTTAGGCACCGGAATATATTATCACAAACATCAACTATTTGCAAGCACTTTTTGATGTGCTTTACGTTCTTCCATAGAATATACGCAGCCACAGAAATCCTGACGGTACATTTTATATTCATGCGATAGTTCCACACTTCTCTTATAACCATCTCTTTTCTTAAAATCCGAAACAAGATACGGTACTTTGTATATCTCTTCAAGTTCAAGACCGATGGAGTTAAGTCGGTTTGCATCTTTTAATGGGCTTATGGAAAGTGTTGTTGTAAAATAGTCCATTTCCAACTCTTTTGCAACTTTTGCAGTATACTCAAGACGTAATCTGTAGCACTCCGTACACCTTTTACCTCCTTCGGGCTCTTTTTCCAATCCGGAGGCAATCTTATAAAAGTCTTCAGGTGTGTATGGTGCTTCCATAAATGTTATTCTGTTTTTGGCAGGAAACTCCTCTATAAATCTCCTCTGTTCATTTACACGATACTCGTATTCTTCCTTCGGAAATATATTGGGATTATAGTATAACACCATTATAAGAAAATATTTGCTTAAGTATTCAAGACAATAGCTGCTGCAAGGCGCGCAACAGCTATGAATCAATAACTTTGGAATCCTATTTTCCGACTGAATGTTCTTTATGGTATCATCTAAGACCTTCTGATAATTCATATTAATATTCTTCCTAATAGTATTTTTTTGACCCCCATAAATTTGCCTTTTTCAATTCTGTGTACTGCTCATACGCCTGTTCCAGAATCTGTTTTTCATTGGCAAACTTAAGCAGATGATATGCTTCATGAAATTTATAATATCCGGAATCCATAAAATATTCTTCACGTTGTGGTTTACTGTAATAGCTGTCTGCCATCATAAGATACCAGTGTACCTGTTTATTTATGATGTCCTGACCGGCATTGAATGTATATTGACTCTTACCGATATACTTTATTGCAGAAGCATTTACACCGCTTTCTTCACGAACCTCTCTGAGAGCGGTATCTTTAAATTCTTCGCCCTCTTCCACAGTTCCTTTAGGTAAAACCCAGCCTTCATATTTGTTTTTTATACACTTATAAAGCACTAAGACCTTACCGCGAAATATAACCACACCTCCACAGCTGGTTGCTTCCATAACAAATCCTCCCTGCTTTATAGTGTGTCTTATTGACTAAAATAAGTATACACTCAATTTTTTTACTTATCAAGAAAATTAATAATTTCTTTTGTAACAACAACTGCCGGTGCTGTATTTTCATCAATGTTTTCAAGAACAACCGCAATGGCATATGTCTTGCCATTCTCAGTTGAAACACCTCCAACAAACCACGAATCAGCCTTCCCGTTAGTACTTATCTGTGCCGTACCTGTCTTTCCGTATATATCCATATTATCTCTTTTCAGTCTTGTTGCTGTACCATTCTTAACCACTTCACGAAGATATTCCTTTAAAACATCTGTTTCTTCTTTGGTATAAAGCTGCTTATATTCATCAGTATCAATATTTTTTACGGTTTTTCCTCTTTCATCTATTATTCTGCTGACCAGCCTCGGCTTCATAAGAATACCGTCATTTGCAATACTGCTCATTACCATGCACATATGAATCGGAGTAACAAGCGTCTCACCCTGTCCTATAACGGTCTGACTTTTCATGAATTCACTGTCAGAATTTGACAGCGTAATTGAGCTTGATTTGTATGGTATGTCTATAGGAAGTTCACAATTAAAAAGTCTTTTCTCACAGTATTCATTTAGTTTATCTGCATCAATCATTGTACCCATATTTACAAAAGAACAATTACATGAATTTGCAAATGCACCTGTTAAATCAAGGAGTCCATGGGCTCTTTTGTTGCTGCAGCTCATGGAAAAATCAGCAAAGCTTATGGTTCCCTCACATTTATACGAAAAATCAATATATGAAGATTTATGACTGTCAATATACGCTCCCAAAGTAAAAAGCTTAAACACTGAGCCCGGAGGATACAATCCTTGTGTGGAACGGTTCACAAGAACTCCCGAATCATCGGATTTGATATCCTCCCATATTTCCTTTATATCATTTGGATTATATCCCGGCTTTGAAACCATGGCCAAAACATCTCCATTTTCAGCATCCATCACAATAACAGAACCCATGTAATCTCCCAATGCATTGTAACATGCTGACTGTAAATCTATGTCAAGTGTAGTAACTATACTGTTGCCCTTAAGTTTCTCATTATTTAACTCCGCTACTACCTCATCAATAATGGAACTTTCCGATGTCAAAAGTTCAAAATTGTAAGATGATTCAAGACAATACTGTCCCATGTCATAGCTGCCCACAACATGGCAGAATAAATCATCAAACGGATATACCCTTCTATCATTGCCGTCTTCATCGGTTACTGTTGATGCAAGAGCAACCATGTCGTCGGAATATATAGTTCCCCGGATGACCTTCTCAGCCAAAAGGTTCTGTCTTTTATTGTATGGATTATTAATATCCTCGCCGCTCTTTAATATTACATATCCAAGAAGATAAACAATAAGAAGCATAAACAGACCAATAAAAACATATGTTGTTTTCATGATATTATTGTTCATTTTCATTTATTTTCACCCCCTGAACTATAAAGAACATAAATACCGTTGACATCAGTGAGCTTCCGCCATAACTGATAAGCGGGTATGTAACACCTGTGGAAGGAATCATTTTTATGGCACCTCCCACTGTCAGAAACAACTGAAAGCCGTATAAAACTGCAAACCCTCCGCAGACAAGCCTGTAGAAGTCATCTGTACTCTTAAATGATGTTCTTATGAATATAAGGAAAATTACAAGGCTTAACAATATTACACATACCGAAAAAATTGTGCCAAATTCCTCTGCAATGGCTGAAAACATAAAATCCTGATCTACTACAGGTATCGAATTCGGCATTCCTTCGTACAGTCCCATTCCAAACAGACCACCTGTGCCGATGGCAAAAAGAGACTGGGTAATCTGATATCCTTTATTATCAATGATTGACCATGGATCAAGCCATGCCTCAACTCTCACCTTTACATGATAAAATAATTGGTACGCAACAACAGCCGCGCCACTGCCGGCAATTAGTCCTCCCAACAGGAAGTATGATTTACCGGTTGCCATATACAAAAGGAATATATAGACAATGCTAAATATAAGCGCAGTTCCAAGGTCACTGGACAATACAAGTATGATTATATGTACAGCGGCAAGAAATGCCGAAAGAATAATATGCTTCCAGCTTTGCCCTTTATAGAGAATTCCGCCTATAAACATAACATAGGTAATCTTCACAAATTCAGACGGCTGTAACCCGACACCCATTATATTAATCCACCGTTTTGCACCTTGTATTTCTGTTCCAAATAAAACAACATAAACCATACAAATTAATGAACCGATTAAAACCAATCCACTGATACGACGAATTAATTTGGTATCTAAAAAGGTTGTAACACATAAAACCATAATAGCTGGCACTAAAAAAACAAGTTGGCGATTAATGAAATAAAATGTTTCCCGATTCGTTCGTTCCGCAACACCGGGACTGGCAGCAAAAGTCAGAAAAATACCGTATAATATCAAAACAGCTATACCGTAGAATAAACCACTGTCTAAACTTAAATAGCCTGTTTTAACATAAGAACACAGCTTTTTCAAATATCCGCTCATACTCTTTCCTATCTGATTTTAAGTGTTGACAAGGCTAACAAAGCCAACAAAATAGAAACAATCCAAAAACGAACAACAACTGTTGTTTCACTCCATCCTTTTTTTTCAAAATGGTGATGAATCGGTGCCATTAAAAAGACTCGTTTACCTCTTAATTTATATGAACCGACCTGAATAATATCAGAAAGAGCTTCTATAACAAAAACACCGCCGGCAATCGCCAATAGAAATTCTTGTTTTGTTGCAACGGACAAAGCGCCCAATATACCCCCTAAGGCTAATGAACCCGTATCACCCATAAACACTTGTGCGGGATGTGCATTAAACCACAAAAATCCAAGTGTGGCTCCAATAACAGCACAACTGAATACAGCCATTTCACCTGCTCCTTCCACTTGATGTAGATGAAGATATAGAGCATAATCTGCACGTCCGACTAAATAGGCAATAATAGCAAAAACCAAACAACACATAATAACAGGCACACTAACCAATCCGTCTAATCCATCTGTTAAATTAACGGCATTTGAACTGCCAACCATAACGATCAAAACAAATGGTATGTAAAAATAACTCAAGTCAATCATAAAATCTTTGAAAAACGGCACTGTTAACGTTGTCCCCATTGAACCTTCTTCTAAACAAATTAACCACAAGCAAGCAATTAAACTGATGATAAATTGAGCAAAAATCTTTTGTTTTCCCGAAATACCTTTTGAACTGTGTTGTGTTAATTTTTTGTAATCATCAACCATACCGGCTAAACCAAACCCAAGCATAACAAAAATCAATACCCAAACATACGGATTACTTAACTGTGCCCATAACAAGGAAGAGACCAATGTTGCTGTTAACAAAAGCAAACCACCCATACAAGGCGTGCCTTTTTTTGATAAATGGCTTTGAGGGCCATCTTCACGAATCGGTTGTCCTTCCCCCTGTTTTTTCTTTAACCACTCAATAAAACGAGGACCAAAAACAAGCATGATTAAAAAAGCTGTCATTAAGGCTCCGCCGCTACGAAAGGTTATATATTTGAAAATATTTAAAAAGCTGACATCAGCAGATAATGCCGATAAATAGTAAAACATTTATTTTTCTCCTTTCAAGGCGTGAATAATTTTGTTCAAACCAATCCCGTTTGAAGCTTTTATTAAAACCGTATCGTCTACTTGTAATGAATTGTCAAGTATTTTTATCATTTCATCAACGGTTTTTGTTGCATAACCCTGCATTTCTTTTGGCAATACATCATACAATGCCTGCATTTCAGTACCGACCGTATAAACACTATCAATATCATTCTCAATTAATGTCTGAGCCAAAGAAACATGTAACTTTTTTGATTCTTCACCCAATTCCAACATATCACCCAATACGGCTATCCGTCTCCCTAAACGATATGCACCTAACGTTTGTATA